>DASYPC010000185.1:0-5305 GCA_036007105.1 Burkholderiales bacterium
CGAGAAAGCCCACGAGCGCTTCATCCCGTTCATGCGCTGCGGGCCGCGGAAGGCGCAGCCGTGGGGCACGCTCGATCGCCAGGAGATCGAAAGACAGATCGCCGACCATGCAAAATCCCGCACCCGCAACCGCGCTGCTTGAAGTTCGCGGGCTGCGGACGCTGTTCGACGGCGAGCAGGGCGAGGTGCGCGCGGTCGACGGCATCGATTTCCGGCTCGAGCGCGGCCGCACGCTCGGCATCGTCGGCGAATCCGGTTGCGGCAAGAGCGTGACCGCGCTTTCGATCATGGGCTTGATCCCGCAGCCGCCGGGACGCATCGCCGCCGGCGAAGTGCTGTTCGAGGGCGAGGACCTGCTGAAGCTCGCGCCGCAGCGGCTGCGCGACCTGCGCGGCGACAAGCTGGCGATGATCTTCCAGGAGCCGATGACGTCGCTGAACCCGGCGTTCACGGTGGGCGACCAGATCTCGGAAGCGATCCTGCGCCATCGCAGGGTCACGCCGGGCGAGGCGCGCGCGCAGACGATCGAGATGCTGCGCCGGGTGCGCATTCCGTCCCCGGAGCGGCGCGCGCTCGACTATCCGCACCAGCTCTCCGGCGGGATGCGCCAGCGCGTGATGATCGCGATGGCGCTCGCCTGCAATCCGCAGCTGCTGATCGCGGACGAGCCGACGACCGCGCTCGACGTCACGATCCAGGCGCAGATCCTCGAGCTGATGCGCGCGCTGCGCGCCGAGCTCGGCACCGCGATCATCCTGATCACGCACGATCTCGGCGTGATCGCCGAGCTCGCCGACGAGGTGATCGTGATGTACGCCGGCCAGGTGATCGAGCGCTGCGCCGCCGTGCGGCTGTTCTCCGAGCCGCAGCATCCGTACACCGTCGGGCTGCTCGGATCGATCCCGCGACTGCATCTCGAGCAGCAGCGCCTGAGTGCGATCGAGGGCTTCGTTCCCGACGCGGCGGCGCTGCCCGCGGGCTGCCGCTTCCACCCGAGGTGTCCGTTCGCCATCGAGAAGTGCCTGCAGCAGATCCCGCCGCTGATGGAGATCACGCCCGATCACTTTGCCGCGTGCTGGCGGGCGCCGCTGTGAGCGTGCTGCTCAGGGCCGAGCATCTCGTCAAGCATTTCAAGGCGATCCGCGCGGTCGACGACGTCAGCTTCGAGCTGGAGGAGGGGCAAACGCTGGCGCTGGTCGGCGAATCGGGATGCGGCAAGTCGACGGTTGGGCGCCTGCTGCTGCGCCTGATCGAGCCTACGGCAGGGAAGGTGTGGTTCGGCGGGCGCGACCTGTTCTCTTTGCCTGAGCGCGAGGTACGGTCGCTGCGGCGCGAGATGCAGATCATCTTCCAGGATCCGTACGGCTCGCTGAACCCGCGGATGACCGTCGGCGACATGCTGGAAGAGCCGCTGCGGCTGCACGGCCTGTCGAAAGGAAAAGAACGCCAACGGGTAGCGGACCTGCTGCGCCTCGTCGGCCTCGCCCCGGAACATGCGCAGCGTTATCCGCATGAATTCTCGGGCGGCCAGCGGCAGCGGATCGGGATCGCCCGCGCGCTCGCGGTCGAGCCGCGCCTGATCGTCTGCGATGAGCCCGTCTCGGCGCTCGATGTCTCGATCCAGGCGCAGGTCATCAACCTGCTGCAGGACTTGCAGCGGCGCTTCGGCCTCGCGTACGTCTTCATCGCGCACGACCTCGCGGTCGTCAAGCACATCGCGACGCGGGTCGCGGTGATGTACCTCGGCAAGCTCGTCGAGGTCGCCGAGAAGCGCGCCCTCTTTGCCGGGCCGCGCCACCCGTACACGCGCGCGCTGCTCGCGGCGATCCCGGTGCCCGATCCTGCGCTGAAGCGCGAGCGGATCGTGCTGCAGGGCGACGTGCCGAGCCCGTACCAGCCGCCCTCGGGGTGCCGCTTTCGCACCCGCTGCCCGTGGGCGCGCGAGCGCTGCGCCGCAGAGGAGCCGCCGCTCGTCTCGGGCGTCGCGTGTCATTTCTGGCAGGAGATCGAGCCCTACAGCGCCGCCTCGCACTTGACGCCGATCAATGAGAGACTCGTGCGCCTTCAGGCAGCGTTCCACCCTTGAGGAGGTTCACCATGAGAATACTCGCGGCTTGGGCGCTTGCGGCCCTCATTTCCACGTCTTACGCGCAGACGCTTCGCGTCGGCCTTGCAGAGGATCCCGACATTCTCGATCCGACGATGGCGCGCACATTCGTCGGCCGGATCGTGTTCGCGGGCCTCTGCGACAAGTTGTTCGATCTCGACGAGAAGCTCGCGATCGTGCCGCAGCTCGCGACCTCGTACGAGTGGTCGGCGGACAACAAGGCCCTCACGCTGCAGCTGCGGCAGGGGGTCACGTTCCATGACGGCGAGAAGATGGACGCTGCCGCGGTCAAGTACAACCTCGAGCGCCACAAGAACATGAAGGGATCGAATCGCCGCGGCGAGCTCGCGGTCGTGTCGAGCGTCGATGCGGTCGATCCGTCGACCGTGCGCATCAACCTCGCTTCGCCGTTCGCGCCGCTGCTCGCGGTGCTCACCGACCGATCCGGCATGATGGTGTCGCCGAAGGCAGCCGAAGCCGCAGGCGAAAAGTTCGGCGCGAAGCCGGTGTGCTCGGGGCCGTTCCGCTTCGTCGAGCGGATCGCGCAGGACCGCATCGTCCTCGAGCGCTTCCCGAACTACTGGAACAAGGGCCAGATCCACTTCGATCGCATCGTCTACCAGCCGATCGTCGACTCGACGGTGCGCCTCGCGAACCTGCGCTCGGGTCAGCTCGACTTCATCGAGCGCCTCGCCCCGTCCGACGTGCCGGGTCTCAAGGGCGAGAGCCGCTTCAAGGTCGCCAAGATCGTCGAGATCGGCTACCAGGGCATCACGATCAACGTAGGCAAGAGCGACATCGCGCAGAAGAACCCGCTCGGCAAGGACGCGCGCGTGCGCGAAGCGTTCGAGCTCTCGCTCGATCGAGATGCGATCGTAAAAGTCTCGATGGAAGGCGAGGCGGTCGCGGGCAACCAGTGGGTGGCGCCGAGCAACCGCTACTACGGCAAGGGTGCGCCCATCCCGAAGCGCAACGTCGAGCGCGCCAAGCAGTTGCTGAAGGAAGCGGGCGTGCCGAACCCGAGCTTCACGCTGATGACTCCGACGACGTCGGATGCGCAACGCATTGCGCAGATCGTGCAAGCCATGGCGAAGGACGCGGGATTCGACATCAAGATCCAGTCGACCGAGTTCGCTACGTCGCTCGACCTCGCCGACAAAGGGCAGTTCGAAGCCTACGTGCTCGCGTGGAGCGGGCGCGCCGATCCCGACGGCAACCTGCATACGATGCTCGCGTGCAAAGGCCCGACCAACTACGCGGGCTACTGCAAGGAGGATGTAGACAAGCTGATCGATGAATCGCGCACGTCGCTCGACCCGGTGCGGCGCGCCGCGGCGTACGACAAGATCGCGCAGCAGGTCGCAAAAGACCGGCCGATCATCTACCTGTACCACCGGCACTGGCTGTGGGCGCACAACGCGAAGCTGACCGGCCTGCGTACGGTGCCCGATGGCATGGTCCGTGTGCAGGGCCTGAAGATGAATTGAAAATGGGGTCAGACCCCATTATTTCGCCATGTTGAAAATAGGGACGTACCCCATTCTTAGATGCTGAAGTACCTGCTGCGGCGCCTGGCGCTCGTCGTCCCGACGCTGTTCTTCGTCTCGATCCTGATCTTCGGCCTGCAGCAGCTGCTTCCCGGCGATCCGGCGATCGCACTCGCCGGCGAGGACCGCGATCCGAACGTCGTCGCCTACCTGCGCGCGAAGTTCCATCTCGACGAGCCGCTGCCGGTGCGCTACTGGTACTGGCTCTCCGGCGTGCTGCATGGCGACCTTGGCGATTCGGTGCGGATCCAGAAGCCGGTGATGGAGCTGATCCTCGAGAAGCTGCCGGTGACGATCCAGCTCGCGACGATGGCGATGCTGATCGCGCTCGCGATCGGGATCACCGCCGGCGTGATCTCGGCGGTCAAGAAGGGCACGGCGTGGGACTACGCCGCCAACATCTTCGCGCTGTGGGGCCTGTCGACGCCGAACTTCTGGCTTGGCATCCTGCTGATCCTGTTCTTCGCGGTGCAGCTCGGCTGGCTGCCGGCGTCCGGCTATGTCAGCCCGTTCGAGGATCTGAAGGCGAATCTCGCGGCGATGATCATGCCGGCGTTCGTGCTCGGCAATGCGATCGCCGCGGTGCTGATGCGGCACACGCGCAGCGCCATGCTGCAGGTGCTGTCATCGGACTACGTGCGCACCGCGCGCGCGAAAGGTCTCGACGAGCGCGTCGTCGTGCTGAAGCACGCGCTGCAAAACGCGCTGATCCCGATCATCACGCTCGGCGCGCTCGAGTTCGGGACGCTGCTATCGGGCGCGGTGCTGACCGAGCAGGTGTTCTCGATCCCCGGCTTCGGCAAGCTGATCGTCGATGCGGTGTTCAACCGCGACTACCTGGTCGTGCAGGGCGTCGTGCTCTTTACCGCGACCGTCTACATCACGCTGAACCTGCTCGCCGATCTCGCCTATTTCCTGGTGAACCCGCGCATGAGGGTCCAATAAAACGCCTGCTGCGCCGCGCCGGGGCGATGTTCGGCCTCGCGGTCGTCACGTTCTTCGTGCTGCTGGCGCTTGCCGCGCCGTGGCTTGCGCCGCACGATCCGCTGGCGACGAGCTGGAGCGCGGTGCGGCATGCGCCGAGCGGCGCGTACCTGTTCGGCGCCGACGAGCTGGGGCGCGACGTGCTATCGCGGATCATCTGGGGAACGCGCGCATCGATCCTCGCCGGCGTGGTCTCGGTGTCGATCTCGCTCGCGCTCGGCGTGCCGATCGGCATGCTCGCCGGCTACCTCGGGCGCTGGGTCGATGCGCTGATCTCGCGCGTCACCGACGCGATGCTCGCGTGCCCGTTCCTGATCCTCGCGATCGCGCTCGCCGCGTTCCTCGGGCCGAGCCTGACTAACGCGATGATCGCGATCGGCATCTCGGCGACGCCGGTATTCATCCGGCTCACCCGCGCGCAGGTGCTGGCGGCAAAGTCCGAGGACTACGTCGAGGCGGCGCGCGCGCTCGGCAATCCGCACCTGCGGATCGCGCTGCGGCATATCTTCCCGAACATCGTCGCGCCATTGATCGTGCAGGCGACGCTCGCCATTGCGGCCGCGGTGATCGCAGAAGCGAGCCTGTCGTTCCTCGGCCTCGGGCAACAACCCCCGGCGCCGAGCTGGGGCAGCATGCTCAACGTCGCGCGCAACTACGTCGACCAGGC
>DASYPC010000186.1:0-3262 GCA_036007105.1 Burkholderiales bacterium
CTGATCGAGCGCAACGCCGCGCGCTACCTGATGCCCGATGTATGCCGCGCCAACGGCTTCAGCGAGACGCTGCGCATCGCGCGCCTCGCTGCCGCGCACGGCGTCGCGGTATCCCCGCACGTCGTCTACGAGATCTCGATCCAGATCGCCGGCACACTGTCGAACGGCTTCCTCGTCGAGCTGATGGACTGGATGCCCGGGGATCTGTTCGACGAGCTACCCGCATGCCGGGAAGGTGGGATCCGCATCCCCGACCGCCCCGGGCACGGATTGACGCTCGCCAAAGGAGCGATCGCGAAATACGGAAAATAAATGGGGTACGTCCCCATTTCTTAGCCCAGGTTTTGCAGCTCTTTCACCAGCTCCGCCGCCGAAGGCAGCGGCGCGTTCGGCCCGAGCCGGTGCTCGGAGCGCACGATGCCTTCGCGATCGAGCACAAACACTGCCTGGTTGGTGTCCTTGCCCACGTAGCGCCTGATATACGGGATCGGCAGCGGCGTCGTCTCGCCCTTGAGCACGAAGTCGGCTATGACCGCGCCGCTTGAAGCAAGAAATCCACCCGGATTCATGCCGATCATCTCGACCCCGTAGCACTCGTGGGCGGCGCGATCGGCGTCGCACAGATACGGAAACTTCATCGGGTAGTGCTTGAGATAGCCGCGCGCCTCGTCGAGCGTGTTGTGCGTGACCTGGAGCACTTCCGCGCCCAGCGCCTGCAGCTCGGGATAGCGCAAGCCGAGCTGCGCCATGTTGCGCCGGCAGAATGGACAGAACAGTCCCTTCGAGAACCACAGCACGACCCGGCTCTTGCCGCGAAAGTCCTGCGGCCCGACCTCGCCGCCTTGCGCGGATGCAAGCTTGAACTCCGGTGCGGCGCGGCCCACGTAGGACGTTTCCGGGGAAGCGGTGGCGCTCATGGCGAAGGCATGATAGCAGCCGGTGCTACGATGCAACGATGATTTGTGGCGCGTGCCGGCATGAAAATCGGGAAGGCGCGAAGTTCTGCGAGAGCTGCGGCGCGAAGCTCGAGCGGCGCTGCCCCTCATGCGGGCAGCCCGTCGGCGAAGCGTCGCGATTCTGCGACGGTTGCGGCGCTCCGCTCGACCAGCCGGCGCCCGCAAAGGCGCCCGCGCTCGCCGATCAGCTCGCGCAGCGCTTCGCGGGCTACACCCCGCGCCACCTTGCCGACAAGATCCTGACCTCGCGCGCCGCGCTCGAGGGCGAGCGCAAGCTCGTGAGCGTGCTCTTCGCCGACACCGCGGGCTTCACCGAGATCTCCACGAAGCTCGACCCCGAAGACCTGCACGGCGTCATGGACGGATGCTTCCAGCGCCTCATGGACGCGGTGCACCTCTACGAAGGCACGATCAACCAGTTCACCGGCGACGGCGTGATGGCGCTCTTCGGCGCGCCGATCGCGCACGAGGACCATGCGGTGCGCGCGGTCGCGGCTGCTCTCGCGATGCAGCGCACCGTGCGCGAGTACGGTGAAACGCTGAAAGAAGAACGCGGATTCAGCCTCTCGATACGCCTGGGCCTCAACACCGGGCCCGTCGTCGTCGGCAGGATCGGCGACGACCTGCGCATGGACTACACCGCACAGGGCGAGACGGTAAATCTCGCCGCGCGCCTGCAGGCGCAAGCCGAGCCGGGCGGCGTGCTGATCAGCGAAGCGATGCACGCGCTCGTGGACGGCTATTTCGTCAGCGACGAGGTCGGGCCGCTGACGTTGAAAGGGATCGCGGCGCCGGTCAAGGCGTTCGCCGTGCGCAGCCGGCGCCGGCGCGTGCGCTTCCAGCTGGCGCTGGAGCGCGGCCTGACGCCGCTCGCAGGTCGCGAACGCGAGCTCACGTTTCTCAAGGAAAGCGTAGAGCGGGCGCGCGGCGGAAGGACGCAGCTGATCTCGCTCGTCGGCGACGCAGGCGTCGGAAAGTCGCGCCTCGCCTACGAATTGCGCCGCTCGATCGCGGACTCGAGCGTCACCGTCCTGGAAGCCAATTGCGCTGCGCACGCGGACGCCCTTCCCTTCGCCGTGATCGGGCAGCTCTTGCGCGCGAATTTTGGTATGGACGAGGGCGAGGCCGAATCCGACCAGCTCAAGAAAGTCGACGCCGGCGTGCGCGAGCTCGGTGCCGCGATCGAATGGGCGGTCCCGTACCTCCAGCACCTGCTGATGCTCCCCGCGCCGAGCCTCGAGGCCGACGGCCTCGACCAGGCGCAGCGCCGCCGCCGCATGATGGAAGCAGTGAAGGCGCTGGTGCTCGCCGGCGCGGCCCGCCGCCCGATCCTCTTCATCATCGAGGACCTGCAGTGGATCGATCGCAATTCCGAAGACATGCTCGTCGCGATCAACGAGGGGCTCGCCGGCCACCGCGTGATGTACCTCATGACCCACCGCCCGGGCTACTCGGCGCCGTGGCAGGACCGGAGCTTTCACCAGCGCCTGGCGGTCGATCCGCTCGACGAGGACGACATGCGGACGATCACCGCGGCGCTCCTTTCGGGCAGCGACGCTGCCCCGGTCCAGCACCTCGTCGTCGCGCGCGCCGGCGGCAACCCGCTTTTCGCCGAGGAGCTGGCGCGCTTCTTCAGGACGCAAGGGCCGAACGCCGCACCGTCGGAAACCGAGGTCCCGGCGACCATCCACGACCTCCTCACCGCGCGGATCGACCGCCTGCCCGAGTCGGTGAAGCGCACGTTGCAGCTCGCTTCGGTCCTCGGCACCGAGTTCGCGCTGCCGCTCCTCGAAGCGCTCGCGCCGCCAAAGACCGATCTGCGCGCCGATCTTGCCGAGCTGCTGAAGCTGGAGCTGTTGCGCGAGCGCGAGAGCTTCCCCGAAGCGCGCTATGCGTTCGCGCACCTGTTGGTGCGCCAGGTTGCGTATGAAGAGCTGCTGCTGAAAACGAGGGCCGATCTGCACGCGCAGGCGGGCGCTGCGCTGGAGCGCATCTACGCGGGGCACCTCGACGATGTGTTGCGCGAGCTTGCCGACCACTACTCGCGCAGCCCGGCGCACGGCAAGGCGCTTCGATACCTCGCGCGCGCGGGGGACCGCGCGGCGAGCCTCTTCGCCTATCGCGAGGCGGAGGCGTATTACCGCCGCGCGCTCGATCTCATTGAGAAGAAACCGGAGCTCGCCACCGAACGCCTCTCGGTCCTCGACAAGCTCGCCGAAGCCGCGTTCGCGAAGGGCGAGATCGCCGCGGCGCAAGCACCGTGGCAGGAGTGCCTCGCGCTCGCGATGGCGGCGAACGATGCGCAC
>DASYPC010000187.1:0-5501 GCA_036007105.1 Burkholderiales bacterium
CGATGGCCCTCAACAACATTCCGGCCCTGTCGGTCGCGGGCTTTGCCTTCCTGAGGAAGCCGAGTGTCTACTGGCTCGTCCTTGGCGTTGCGATCGCCTGCTTCATCCTCATCGCGCGCCTGGTGCACTCGCGCGCCGGGCGCGCAATGGTGGCGCTCGCGGAGAACGAGTCGCTCGCGACCTCGGTCGGCATCGACGTGACGCGCTATCTCGTCCTTGCCACGGTGGTCTCGGCGACGATGGCGGGCGCGGCAGGCGTTCTCTACGCGCATTACGTGCGCATCGTCGACCCGGACGTCTTTCTGTTCATCTACACGGTGACGATGGCGATCATGGTGATCACCGGAGGCAAGGGCACGCTCGCCGGCCCGGTCGTCGGCGGCCTGATCTTCGGGCTGCTGCCGGAAGGGTTGCGCGCGCTGGCGATCCGCCCGGAAACGCAATGGATCGTCTACGGCGTTCTGATGGTGCTGGTCGTCTACTTCCTGCCGCAGGGGATCGTTCCGGCGCTGCGAGGGCTTCGCTCGAGAAGCGGATCCTGATGCTGGAAGTCCGCAACCTGTCGGTTCGGTTCGGCGGCCTGCTTGCCCTCGACAGCGTGAGCTTCGATGTGCGCGAGGGCGAGGTGCTCTCGCTCATCGGTCCGAACGGCGCCGGCAAGACCACGGCGTTCAATGCCGTCAGCGGCTACCTCGCCGCTGCCGGCGGGCAGATCCTGTTTCGCGGCAGGAGCCTGGGCGGCTTGAGACCCAGCAGCATCGCCGCGCTCGGCCTGGTCCGCACTTTCCAGAAGACGAGCCTCTTCGGCAATCGCAGCGCGCTCGAGAACGTGCTGATCGGGCTGCACCTGAAGGCGAAGCAGACGCCGCTCGCGATCCTGCTCGGCCTGCCGTACGTCGCCCGCGAAGAAAAGGCGCTCGTCGACGAGGCGCTGCAGATCCTGAAATTCGTCAATCTTCAAGAGCGCAAGGACGAGCCCGCGAATTCGCTGCCGTATGGCGAGCAGCGCCTTCTCGAAGTGGCCATCGCGCTCGCCGCCAAGCCGAAGCTGTTGCTGCTCGACGAGCCGGTGTCCGGAATGAATCCGTCGGAGACCGCGGGGTTCATGGCGAAGCTCGGCGAGATCCGCGCGCTCGGCGTGACGGTGCTGCTCGTCGAGCACGACATGAAGATGGTGATGGGCGTGTCCGACCGGGTGGTCTGCCTGTCGCAGGGGCGGATCATCGCGAGCGGCAGCCCCGCCGACATCCGGCGCGATCCAGAGGTTATCAAGGCCTATCTCGGCGAGAAATACGCTCGTGCTTACGCTTAGCGACCTGCAGTGCAACTACGGCAAGGTGGCCGCGGTGCGGAGCCTCTCGCTCGAGGTGAACAAGGGCGAGCTCGTGAGCCTGATCGGCGCGAACGGCGCCGGCAAGACGACGACGCTGCGCGCGATCTCCGGGATCGTCCGGGCCGTGGGCGGTCGCATCGAATTCGAAGGCGAGGACATCACGCGCGCAAGCCCGCGCCGCGTGCTCGAAATGGGCATCGCGCATTGCCCGGAGGGCCGCCGCGTCTTTCCGTACATGTCGGTGCGGGAGAACCTCGAGATGGGCTGCTTCCTGCGCAGCGACCGAGCCGGCATCGCGAGCGACTTCGAGCGGATCTTCGAGCGGTTTCCCGTCCTCGCCGAGCGGCGCGGGCAAGCCGCGGGCACGCTATCGGGCGGCGAGCAGCAGATGCTCGCGATCTCGCGGGCTTTGATGTCGCGCCCGAAGCTCGTGCTGTTCGACGAGCCTTCGCTCGGCCTTGCGCCGAACATCGTCGAGCGGACGTTCGAGATCATCCGGGGAATCCGCGCGGAGGGCGTCACCGTGGTGATGGTCGAGCAGAATGCCGCGGCGGCCCTGGAGCTCTCGGACCGCGCCTACGTGATGGAGCAGGGCGCCGTGGCGCTCACCGGCACCGGAGAGTCGCTTTTGCACGACCCGCACGTACAAAGGGCCTACCTGGGAGGCTAGAATCGATCTCGTCAAGGGAGGTTGTTCCATGCTCATCCGGAAAGTCATTCCCGTCCTGTTCGCCGCCGTCAGCGCCGCATGCTGGGCGCACGGCGAGGAGAAGCTCGGCAAGGTCTCGTTCGCCAACACCTGCGTGCCGGCGGTGCAGGAGGATCTGACGCGCGCAGTGGCGCTGTTGCATTCGTTCGCGTTTCGCGACGCCGAAGCCTCGTTCCAGAAGGCGTGGGCGACCGACACGCAGTGCGCGATCTCCGGCTGGGGCATTGCCTCGGCGCTGATCGGCAACACGTTCGCGGTCGGCCCGAACCCGCAGCAGGCGCAGGTGGCGAAGGCTTCGATCGCCCGCGCACGCGACATCACCCGCAAGAGCGAGCAAGAGGCGAACTTCATCGAGGCGATCGGCCAGTACTACGAGGGCTATCCGGCGAAGCCCCACATGCAGCGCATGAAGGCGCTCTCCGATGCCTTCGAGGTGGTGGCGAAGCGTTTCCCGCAGGACGACGAGGCACAGATCTTCTCCGCGGTCTACCTCACCGCGACGCAGTCGCTCACGGACAAGACCTACAGCGCGGCGCTGAAGGCGGCAGCGATCCTGGAGGTGCAATTCAAGAAGCACCCGGATCATCCGGGCGTCGCGCACTACCTGATCCACAGCTACGACTTCCCGGACATCGCGGAGAAGGGGATGCGCGCGGCGCGCGCGTACTCGGAGATCGCGCCGTCGGCTCCGCACGCGCTGCACATGCCGTCGCATATCTTTACCCGCGTCGGCGCGTGGAAGGACTCGGCGGCGATCAACGAGCGCTCGGCGAACGCGGCGAAGCAGACCAAGGAGCCGCACGACCAGCTCCATAGCATGGACTATGCGGTGTACGCCTACCTGCAGCTCGGCCAGGACGAGAATGCGCGCCGCGTGCTGCGCGAGGCGCGCGAGGTGAAGGGCTTCACGCCGACGGTGCGCGCAGGCTTCTACGCGCTTGCGGCGATGCCGGCGCGCATCGCGCTCGAGCGTGGCGACTGGAAGGAAGCGACTACGCTCGTTGCCGAAGACAACAACTTCCCGTACACCAAGACGCAGACGTTGTACGCGCGGGCGCTCGGCCACGCGCGCAGCGGCAACCCGGACGCCGCAACGGCCGACATCCAGGAGATCGCAAGAGTGGTCGCGGCGCTCAAGGACAAGGACAACTACTGGATGACCGAGACCGAGGTGCAGCGCCTCACTACGCAGGGCTGGGTCGAGTTTGCGAAGGGCAACCAGGCCGCCGGCCTCGACCTGATGCGCGCCGCGGCCGACATGGAGGATGCGAACGAGAAGTCCTCGCTCACCCCCGCGCGCATGTTGCCCGCACGCGAATTGTACGGCGACATGCTGATGGCGGCGAACCGTCCTGCAGACGCGCTCGTCGCGTACGAGCAATCGCAGACTCGCGAGCCGAATCGCTACCGCGGCCTCTACGGCGCCGCGCAAGCCGCGGCGCAGTCCGGCAACCGCGAGAAGGCGCGCATGTACTTCTCGAAGCTCGTCGAAATGGCGGGGAACGGAATCCGGGCTTCCGAGCTGCCCGCAGTGCGGCAGAACCTCGCGAGCAACTAGGGACGGAACTCAATCAGCCGGCTGGCGGCTTGCCGGTGTTGATCGCCAATTGCGCGGCGAAGGCCCGCTTGTAGGCGGGCCGCGCTTCGCCACGCGCAACATAAGCGGCCAGGGTCGGATATTCGTCCAGAATGCCCGATGGTTTCAGCCTGAGCAGCACCGACACCATCATCAGGTCGCCCGCGCTGAACGCACCCTCGAGCCAGTCGGCATCCCCCAGGCGACGGGAAAGGGGCTCCAGCCGGGCGCGGACGCGATCCTCGACCAGAGGCAGGCGCTCCCTGCACCAGGGCTTGTCGCCCTCCAGGAGCCTGGCGTTTGCGAGCTCGAGGATCGGCGGCTCCACTGTGTTGAGTGCGGCAAACATCCATGTGACCGCGCGTGCCCGGGCATTGGCATCGTCCGGCAGCAGGCCCGCATGGCGCTCGGCGACATGGAGCACGATCGCCCCTGTTTCGAACAGGACAAGATCGCCTTCCTCATAGGTCGGAATCTGACCGAAAGGATGAAGCGCCTGATGCGCGGGTTCCTTCATCGCACGGAGCGAAACAAGGCGAACCTCATAGAGTTGGCCGACTTCTTCAAGCGCCCAGCGGACGCGCGTATCACGCGCCAGTCCTTTGCCGCCGTCCGGTGAGCGCTCAAAGGCGGTAATGGTGATGGTCATCGTGCCAGCCCTCGATTTTTCAGAACGGCCCTGATGGCGTTCACGATCCCCACGTAGCCGGTGCAGCGGCACAGATTTCCCGAGAGCTCGAGGCGGATGCGCGCCTCGTCGGCGTCGGGCAGGCGCGTGACGATGTCGCGCGCGGTAACCAGCATTGCCGGCGTGCAGTAGCCGCATTGCAGTGCGTGCTCGGCGGTGAACGCCTGGCGCAGCTCTTCCATTACCGGGTCGTCGCCGAAGCCCTCGATCGTGCGCACGCTCGCCCCTTCGCACGCCACGGCGAACGTGATGCACGAGCGTGCTGGGGCGCCGTCGATCTCGATGGTGCACGCGCCGCAGACGCCGTGCTCGCAGCCAAGATTGGTTCCGGTGAGGCCCTCGCGCTCGCGCAGGTAGTCGGCGAGGCTCGTGCGGGGCTCGACCTCGGCCTCGACGCGCCTGCCGTTCACCGTCAGCGATACGCGCATCACGGCCGCTGCGCCTCCGCAATCGCGCGCTTCAAAGCGACCGCGTGAAGCCGGCGGCTGTAGACGTCCGCGCCGAGCCCTGCTTTGTCCGCGACCGCCAGGCACGCATCGAGATCCGGCTTCTCGAAGAGGCGAGGATTGCCCGCCTCCACGAACGGCGCGCCGGCCGTAGCCCCGATCACGGCGCGCGCGACGCCGCGCTCGCGGTCCTCGAGCGCGCCGCCGATCGCCTGTGCGAATTCGCCTGCCTTGCGGCAGAACTTCCACCAGCCGAAGCGGGCTTTTGCTCCGAGCTTCTGCAGCTTGAGGGAGACGACGATCTCGTCGCTCGCAAGGTCGGTCGAAAACAATCCGGTCACGAAGCGGTCGAGCGGAATCTCGCGTCGCCCGTTCGGCCCCGCGACGATGGCGATGCCGCCGAGAAGCGCAAGCGCGCTCGGCCAGTCGGCGGCAGGGTCGGCGTGCGCGAGGCTGCCGCCGATGGTGCCGCGATTGCGCACCGCGCGGTAAGCGATCCTCGACGCCACTTTTTGCAGGAACGCGCCGGTCGGGCCGGGAACGCGGCCGTCTTCGATCTCGGCATGCGTCACGCAGCAGCCGAGCGCGAGCGTGTCGCGTTCTTCCCGGATCGTCCTCAGCTCCTCGAGCCGGCGAATATCCACCAGCAGCCTGGGCTGAACCACGCGCAGATTGAGCATCGGGCCGAGGGACTGCATCCCGGCGGCCACTTTCGCGCCTTCGCTCGAAAGAAGCTTCACCGCATCGCT
>DASYPC010000188.1:0-7659 GCA_036007105.1 Burkholderiales bacterium
GCCCAGGCCCGGGAGGATCTCGATGCGAACGCCCGGGACCCGCTCGCGCAGCAGGTCCAGCCAGGGACTGGTCTGGCCCGCGCGCATCGAGCTGCGCTTGCGCTCGGGGCTCATCGACGTGCTCTGGATCGCGAGCAGGGGAACGCGCACTGCGGAAAGCGCTGCGACCATCTGGCCGGCATCCCAGCGCGCCAGCGCCGGGAAGAGCGCGGCTCCGACTTCGGCCGGCAAGCGCTTTGCGCGTTCGATGATGCTCGCTGCCTGCGCCGAGGGCGCGAAGAACATTTGCCGGAAGAGCGCTTCGGCAAAGGCCGCAAAGCCGGTGAATTCGATCGCCGCGCGCATCGCCTCGTCGGCCTGGCGGGGTTCACCCCAGGCCATCCGGCTGCCGTCGATCAGCGCGATCGCCGCGACCTTCCTCGGCGCCAGCCGGTTCGCTTCGAGCACCACGCGGCAGCCCATGCTGTGGCCGACCAGCACCGCAGGTGCATCGAGCGTCTGCAGCAGCTCCGCCACGTCGGCTCCATAGCGCTCGATCGTGCATTCGCCTGCTGCGCCGCCCGTGCGTCCGTGCCCCGGCAGATCGCACGCAAGGACGCTTCGAGTCTTCGAGAAATGCTCGATCTGCGATCGCCAGTCCTCGTGCGCGCAGGCAAAGCCGTGAACGAAGAAGAACGGCGGCGCGCCTTCCCCTGCGCGCAAGCAGTACATCGTCGTGGCGGACGTCGGAATAGGGATTCCTTACTTCTTTTTCGCCTTTTCCTTCGCCGGCTCTTCGCCCCTGGGCGCTTCCTTGCGGGCGAGCAGCTCGGCGCGCGGCTTCAACGCGTCTTCGAGCCTGGACTTCGGAATCAGCAGCGTATAGGACGCGAGCGCTCGCTCGCGCGGCAGGCGCGCGGCAAGTTTCTTTGCGCGCTCCTCGGCGTCCTTGCCTGCGGGCTTCGCCTCGCCCGCCACCGCGAGCGTCGCAGGGTAATTCTCGCCCTTGAGCGTGCCGAGCCGCAGCGTGTAGGTGAGGCCGTCGAACGTATTCGCGGTCAGCACGGTCGGCGCCGAGAGCCCGGTCTCCTCGGGTTTCGTTTCCTTGCCGAGCAGATCGGCGAGATCCACGCTGGAGAGCGAATACGCCGCGGCGTTCGCCTTCGCGGCCTCGACCTTCTCGGTCGCCTTCGCGCCGGCGAGCGTCCAGTCAGCGTCCTCGGTCGCGCGCTCGAGCTTCCACCCCTCGCCGGCCGCAGGTGCGTACCCGAGCGACTTGACCTTTTCGGCGGAAAAGCCGGCGCGCGCGATCCAGTCGGCGCTCTTTGCGCTCGCCTGCCCAAGCGGATCGGAGACGACATAGACCGTCTTCTCGTCGCCCGGCAGCAGGACGAAGCGCCCGTCGCCGATCGCCTTGTCGGGATTTTCCGGCTCGCCCTTGAAGTACTTCCGGCCCAAGAGAACGGTCGCGAGCGCCTTGCCGTCGGCGCCGCGAAATTCGACGCGCGTCGCGGCTTCGTCGAGCTTCAGCCGCTTGCGATCGGCGGCGCCGAGCGGCTCGGCCTGTCCGACCTTGAGCTCGATCGCCTTCAGCACGAACTCGCGCACCCGCTCCAGGTCCGCGGGAAAGCCGGCGCGCTCGGCGATGACCCAGCCGGAGTCCTTGCGCTCGAGCGTGATCGCGGCCTGCGGCTCGCGGATCGAAATCGAGGCGATGTCCGCGACCCTGAGGCCCTTCAGCAGCGGCTTGCCGAGCGCGGCGACACCGGCCGGCTTTTGCGTGCGTGCCTGCTCGTAGTAGTACAGCGCACCGCCGCCAAAGAGTGCGAGCAGCGCGACGAGCAGCGCCGCGACGCGTGCGTTCATGCGGCGGCTTGCCTGCGGCGGCGAACGAGCGCGACGGCAAGCCCCAGCAGCGCGACCAGCAGCGGCATGAGGGCGATGTTCGTCACCTTGGTCCACAGAACGAGCTGCTCCGCGTCCTGGCGCAGGTTCTTGCGCAGGTCCTTCAATTCCTTGCGGGTCTCCATGACCTTCTTGCGGAAGTTCTCGATCTCGTCCTGCTCCTGCGGCGTGAGGATCTGCGCACCCTTGGCCGCCGCGCCGCGCGACTTCTGCAGCGCCTGCAGCTTGTCGGTCGTCTTCTGCAGCTCGGTCTCGATCGACTGGATCTTGCCGAAATACTGCTTCTGCGCGTCGGCTTCCATCTGGCGCACGACCGTGAGCGGCCGGAACGCCGCCGCGCGGCTGCGCAGCGAGATCAGGTCGTCGCCCGAGGCGAGCTGCTCGACGATGCCCTGCGCGAAGGCGAGGTTGCCGTTCGAGGGCACGACGATCCTGCGACCGAACACTTCCTGGATGTCGACCGCGGCGCCATCGTTCAGCATGTCGACGTCGGCCACGAGGAGTACGGAATTGTCCTTTGCCGTTTCCTTGAGCGCGGGTTCGGCCGCGGCTTCGGGCTTGGGCTTGGCGTCTTTCGCGGCCGGCGCCTCGCTCTTCGGCCGGCCCTCGGGGAACGCGGTAGTGAACTTGCCGCCGAGCCGCAGCGCGAGCGGCCGGCTCACTTCATCCGGCTTGAAGCCCTTGGTCGCCGCCTCGCCGGAGACCGAGGCGACGATGTTGTCGACCAGCATCGAATTGGGCGAGCTCTTCACCAGGTCGGTAGCCTTCAGCCCCGGGGTCGGCTTGACGCTGAAAGCGCCGCCGAACGCGTAGAGCAGCGTCTCGATCTGGCTGGTGACGACATCGTCGCGGTTCAGCGCGGTGCGGTTGAGCGTGAGCACCGTCGGCGTGTAGCGGTTGCCGCTGCCCGAGGCGTAGACCACGTCGGCGATCACTTTGCCCGGATTCATGCCCACGCCCCAGGCCTTGAACAGGCGCGGCATCGTCGAGCTGCTGCCGCCGCCGCCGATGCCCGGCATCGGGCTCGGCTGCTGATCGAAGTACGCGTATGGATCTACGAACACCACCAACTTTCCCCCGCGCAAGACGAACTGGTCGAGCGCGTACTCGGTTGCTTCCGCAATGTCGCGCGGGTGGATCACCAAAAGCACTTTCAAATCCTGGTCGATCGACGTCGCCGTCATGTTGACCGGCCGCACGTTGAAATCGCGCTTCAGCTCGGTGGCGAGCACCCACGGCTCGCTGCTCTGCCGGGTGAGCGGATTGAATTTCTCGCCGAGAACGGGCAGGGCGCTCATCAGGCCGATGGTGGGCTGCTCGGCGATGCCGACTCGCGCGACCGCGCGCGCGAGGTCGTATTCGAGCAGCCGCTCGCGCATCGGGTTGAGCGCACCGAGCGCCTGCTTGCGCTCGAGACGGCTCACCACGAGCCCGAGGTAGAACTGCTCGCCGGAGCTCAATTGCTGCGGCTCGATGCCGTCGAGCTGAGCGGCGTCCTCTTCCTCGGAGTCGGGCTGCGGATTGTATTTCTCGACCACCAGGTTCCCGCCCGCGACCGATCTGAACTCCCTTACCAGGTCCTCGACGCGCTGCGCGTAGCTGCGCAGCTGCACCGGCATCGTGTGCTCGCCCTGCGAGATGTAGAGCCGCACCTTCACCGGTGCATCCAGCCCCCGCAGGATTCTCTTCGTACCGTCGGAGAGCGTATAGAGCTTGCCTTCGGTCAGATCGGCCCGCACGGCAGCGGACGAGGCGAGATAGTTGAACGCGACCAGCACCAGGAAGAGGGCGACCAGGCCGATCGCGGAGTAGACCAGGTGCTCGTATTTCTTCATCCGCTACCCTGCGCGGTGTCCGCGGATGATGACGCCCGTCGCAAAGAGGGCGAAGCCGATCACCGACAGGAAGAAGAACAGGTCGCGGGTATCGAGCACGCCCTTCTGGAATCCGTCGAAGTGCGTGATGACCGAGAAAGAGGCCACCGTGTCGACGACCGCGGGGCTCGCCCAGCGTGCGAGCAGATCGGTGACCGGGTTGAAGCCGACGAGGATCAGGAACAAGCACAGCACCACCGAGAGGATGAACGCGACGACCTGGTTGCGCGTCATCGCCGAGGTCATGCAGCTCAGCGCGAGGTACGCGCCCGCCAGCAGGAAGCTGCCGACGTATCCGGCCGCGATCGCGCCGTTGTCGGGCTCGCCGAGCACGTTGACCGTCAGCACCACCGGGAACGTAAGCGCGAGCGCGAGCGCGAGAAAGAGCCACGAGGCGAGGAACTTGCCGAGGATCGCCTGCCAGGTCGTGATCGGCATCGTCAGCAGCAGCTCGATGGTCCCGGCGCGACGCTCCTCGGCCCACAGGCGCATGCCGACCGCGGGCACCAGCACGAGGTACAGCCACGGGTGCCAGCCGAAGAACGCCGACAGGCTCGCCTCGCCGCGCTCGAAGAAGGCGCCGGCGGTGAATGTGAAGAACCCCGCGAGCAGCAGGAAGATCACGAGGAACACGTAGGCGACCGGCGAGCCGAAATAGGCGGCGAGCTCGCGCCGGCAGATGATCCGGATTGCCCTCACGTCTTCACCGTGTCGGGCTGCGTGAGGCTGCGGAACACTTCGTCGAGCTCGCCTCGTTCGCTGTACATGCCGCGCACTTTCCAGCCCTCGCGATTGACGAGCTCGATCACGGCGGCCGCGAGCTCGGGTCCCCGCGACGCATCGCCAGGATAGATGCGAAACACGCCGTTGACGCTCTCGACCCGTCCCAGCACCGAGAGTTTCTCGGCGGTCGCGCCTTCGGCCTCGAGCGTCACCGCGCCTTCGAGCGTCGACATTGCACGCAGCTCGCCCGGCGTTCCCTGCGCGACGATCCGGCCGCGATCGATGATGATCGCGCGCGTGCAGGCGGCATCGACTTCCTCGAGGATGTGGGTCGAGAACACGACCGCCTTCGTCTTGCCGAGCGCGCGGATCAGGTTCCGCACCTCGTGCTTCTGGTTCGGATCCAGGCCGTCGGTCGGCTCGTCGAGCACCAGCACTTCGGGATCGTGGATGAGCGCCTGCGCGAGGCACGTGCGGTGCTTGTAGCCCTTGGAGAGCGTGTCGATGCTCTGGTGAACGACCCCGGAAAGAAAGCACATGTCGATCGCGTGCCCGACCGCTTTCCGGCGCGCCGCACCGTCCAGCCCGCGCATCGCCGCAGCGAATTCGAGAAAGCTCTCCACCGTCATGTCGGGATACGAGGCGGCGTTCTCGGGCAGGTAGCCGATCAGGTGCTTCGCCGCGAGCGGCTGCTCGGCGACGTCGTGCCCGCCCACGGTCACGCGACCGCTCGTCGGCGGATAGAAGCCCGTGATCATGCGCATCGTGGTCGACTTGCCCGAGCCGTTCGGCCCGAGGAAGCCCACGACTTCGCCTCGCTCGACGCTGAACGAGACGCCGTCCACGGCGCGCTTGGCGCCGAACGTTTTCACCAGGTTTTCGATCCGGATCATCGATGGGACGGGTGTGCCTGCGTTGAAGGAGGCGGATTATCGCCGAAAGTTGCAGCGCTGCGCGCGGGCTGTTTGCCGTCCGCGCGGTGAGCGGCCGATAATATCCCTGCGCGACGATCAAAGCCTATGCCAAGGAGAAGATCCATGACCCAACCGAATCGGACCCGGCTTAGCCGGGTGCTCATAGCCGCAGCGGTGCTGGCGGTATCCGCTGCAGCCCATGCGCAGCAATATCCGACCAAGCCGGTGCGCATCATCGTGCCGTTCGCCCCGGGCGGCGGCTCGGACTTCATCGCGCGCTTCATCGCGCAGCGACTCACCGATTCGATCGGCAAGCAATTCATCGTCGAGAACAAGCCGGGCGCAGGCGGGAACCTCGGCGCCGAACAGGGAATCAAGTCGCCGCCCGACGGCTACACGCTCACGCTGATTGCCGCAAGCTACACGGTGAATCCGAGCGTGTACAAGATCAATTTCGATCCGGTGAACGACATCACGCCGATCATCCAGCTCTCGCAGGGACCGCTGCTCGTGGCCGTCAATCCGGCGCTGCCGGTGAAGACGCTCGCGGACCTGATTGCGCTCGCGAAGGCGAAGCCGGGGCAAATCAACTATGCGTCGTCCGGGCAGGGCAGCCTCATTCACGCCGCCACCGAGATGTTCAACCTCAAGGCCGGAATCAAGATGACCCACGTGCCTTACAAAGGCACCGGCCCGGCACTCACGGACACGCTGGGAGGGCAGACGAACGTCTTCTTCAGCAGCACTGCGACCGCACTGGCGCATGTCGAGGCGGGAAAGCTTCGGGTCCTGGCGGTGACCAGTGCCAAGCGAATTCCCGCCCTGCCCAACGTCCCGACCGTAGCCGAGTCAGGGGTGCCAGGCTATGAGGCGATCCTCTGGCACGGCCTGATCGGCCCGAAGGGGCTGCCGCGGCCGATCGTGGAGCGCATCAACGGCGAAGTGACGAAGGTACTCAAGCTGAAGGAGACGGCGGAACAGCTCAAGAACGACGGTGTTTCGCCGGCCGGTGGCACGCCGGAGCAATTCGGCGCCACGATCAAGAAGGAGATCGAACTCTGGCGCAAGGTCGTGGCAGACGCCGGTATCAAGGCCGAATAGGGCTACTTCAGCACCAGGCCAGAGAGCAGCCAGGAGATCACGCTGTAGACGATCGCGCCGAGGAAGCCGGCCCAGAACCCGTCCACGACGAAGCCCTGGACGAACGAGCCGACCAGCCAGAACAGCAGGCCGTTGATCACGAAGATGAACAGGCCGAGCGTGAGAAGCGTGACCGGCAGCGTCAGCAGCACGAGGATCGGGCGGATCACCGCGTTCACCAAACCAAGCACCAGCGCCGCGATGAGCGCCGTGACAAACGTGTCGACGCGGATCGACGGCATCAGGTAGGCGACCGCGATCAGCGACACCGTGTTCACCAGCCAGGCGAGGAGTAAGTTCATCATCGTTGGACACTATAATCGTTCAACCGTTGCGTAGCCAGCCAGGAGGCGACATGGCGATCCAACCGTCCGACCCAAGGTGGAAATACGACGGCGTGCGGGTCGTGCATGCCGGCGAGCTCGACATCAACACCGCGCAAACGCCGGGCATGAATCGCGCCGCAGCAATCACGTACGCCCGCGCAGGCGCCGAAAAGCTCTGGGCGGGCACGGTGGTGATCCACCCCAAGGCCAAGACCGGCGCGCACCATCATGGCCCGGTCGAGAGCGTGATCTACGTCGTCAGCGGCAAGGCGCGCATGCGCTGGGGCGACCAGCTTGAATTCATCGCCGAAGCAGGGCCGGGCGACTTCATCTACGTGCCGCCGTACGTCCCGCACCAGGAGATTAACGCGAACGACGACCAGCCGCTCTCGTGCGTGCTCGTGCGCAGCGGCCAGGAACCCGTCGTCGTCAACCTCGACATCCCGGTCGTCGAAAAGCCGGAAGAAGTGCACTGGGTGGACAACATCCACCCGGCGCCGAAGAAACCCTAGGCCGCGCGCTCCAGCGTCTTCTTCATCGCGCCCATTCCCTGATCGATCATCGCGGCGATCGCCGGGGCGGCTTCGTTCGGCAGCAGATCGGCGACCCAGACGGCCTTGGTGCCGCTTTCGCCATCGGCGAAGATCTGCATCGAGGCATTGTGATGCGTCATCCGCTCGCTCTGCGCCGTCCAGCACAGGCGCCGCGCGGCGTCGTCGAGATCGACGATGATCTCCGTCACCACCAGGCCATTGCCGAACGTGACGATGCGCGCGTTCGCGCCGTCCATCCGGCAGT
>DASYPC010000189.1:0-2463 GCA_036007105.1 Burkholderiales bacterium
GCGGACGACAGGTTCGACACCATTGTCGAGAAGCTCGTCGGTCCCGAAAAGAAGCAAGTCGAGATGATGATCAAGCGCAGCGACGTGCGCGAGATCCTCGGCACGAGAGATCTGCAGGAGATCATCTTTAAGTGATGGCCCGCCGGTTGCGATCCGCCGCCGCGCGCGGCGGAGCGCATTGCCGCCGGCTACGGGCGCTGCTGCTGCGTCGGCGTGGCGTTCGGGTTTTCCTTGAGCCAGATCATCGAGCGCCGCACGCGGTCGTAGCCGCTGGGGTGATCGTAGAAGATGAATTCCTCGAGCGGGCTGGGCTTGAGCTTGCGATAGGTCGAAAGCCGCATCGCCGCCATCGCAAAGCCTTCCGGCTCGCGGGCCGCATTCAGACCGAAGGCGTCGGCTTCGGCTTCAAAGCTGCGGATAACGGTGTGGCGCAATGGTGTGAGCGCGAACCAGACGATCGAAAAAATGGCGACCACCAGCGGCAGGGCGGCCGGATCGGCGCGACCGCGCAGGCCCAGCGTGGAGCCCCAGCGCGAGAGCGCGTGGTCGAGCGCGTAGTGGACGATCGCGAAGGCGATGCCGAAGAGGAGCCCGAAGTAGACGGCGAACTTGAACGGATGATTGAGCACGTAGTGGCCCATCTCGTGCCCGAGCACCGCCCGAATCTCGGGTAGCGAGGTCTTCTCGAGGAGATTGTCGTTCAGATTGATCCTCGCCACGGCGCCGAGACCGGACACGTTGGCGCTGATGCGCGTGGTCTGTTTCGAGGCGTCGAACCATTCCAGGTGATCGGTCGGAATCTCGTTTGCCCGCGCCAGGGACAGGACCGCCTCGCGCACCGGGCCCTCGGGCAGTGGCTTGTAGTCGTTGAACAGCGGCGCGACGAACACCGGATAGACGAGGTCCTGAAGCAGCGTGAACGCGAATGCGAAGCCTGTTGCCCAGACCCACCAGCGCGGTCCCGTGCGACGCACACCCGCGTAAAGGATCGACAGCACGACCGGCCAGATGACAAGCGTCACCGCCAGCCCGAGCAGCGCTTCGCGCAGCCAGCCGGGGAACGTCAGGTTCGACAAGCCGTATTGGTGCTCGCGCACGAACCCTTTGTAGATCGATAATGGCAGGTCCAGCATGAACGTGACGACGATAAACAATGCACCGTAGATCGCGACGCCGAGCCATAGCTTGCCGCCCACCCGCTCCGCGAGATCGCGCATGCGCGGGCTCAAGCCCGTCCACAGCAGAATGGCCATGACGCCGAAGCCGTAGAGCAGTGACCAGAGCTTGAGCCAATAACCGCCCTCGAAATACGCGTCGGACAGCGCGCGCTGTTCCGGCGAGAGCAGACCAAGCCATGCCTCGGTCGCGCGCTCGGCGTCGAACCCCGGGCCGTGTTGCGCGCCCGCGGGAACGTGCAGGCCGGGTGGCAGATCGCGGACGATCATATCTGCGACGGCCGCGTCGAAGCTCGCGCAGACGAGCAGCAGCGAGCAAACGATGCGTACGAAAGCTTTCACGGTCGGCCTCACGATCTCCCCGCGAATACTTTCAGCGTCAGCGGGGCTACCGGTCCGGTCAGGTGCGGCCTGCCGCCGGCGCGACCGCGGCGCCTTCGATGCCATGCCGCGCCAGGGCGCCGGCGACGAAGCCGGACGCCTTCATGTCCTCGACGAACGCGGCGAGGTAGCGCGCGCCGGCTGGACGTCCCTTCGCCAGCGCCATCGCCTGGTTGATGACCATGAAGCGGCCGTCGAGCAGCCGCACGCCGGCAGTGCGCTTCGCGTCGGCTTCGAGCTGCTGCCTGACACCTGCCGCGACCTCGAGGCGCTGTGCGAGCATCTCCTGCACTACCATTTCCGACGTCGGCACACGCACGATCTGCGCCCGCTTGAGCTCGCGCGTGAGGTACAGATCGTAGGCGCTGCCCGCGCCGACCACGACGCGGACGCCTTCGCGATCGACCTCGGCATTGCTCCTGATCGGCGAGCCTTGTGCTACCAGATAGGCACCCTCGATCAGCACGTACGCCGCTGTGTAGTCCATGTCGACGGCGCGCGCGGGATCGATGGCGACAAAGGCGATGTCGCACGCGCCGGATTTGATCGCCTCGACCGACTTCGCGGCGGTGGTAACGGTGATGAGCTCCAGTGGCACGCCCAGGCGCTTCGCCAGCTCGCGCGACAAATCGACCGAAACGCCGCGCGGCTCACCGGTTGCGGCATCCTTGCCGGCGAGGACCGGATTGCCGAGGTTGATCACGGCGCGCAGCTTTGCAGTGGGCGCAAGTTCAGCGACGGCGGCGGGCGATGCTGTTCGAGTCATAGGTGGAATCGAGCAGGCCATGAGGATCGCGGCGACGATCGGCATGATCGCAAGGCGGATCATGCTCGCCGCCGGCGTAGCGTGACGAAAAGATTCTTCGGCATCATCGTAAACGAAAAGAGCTCCTCGGTCGGCGGCGAA
>DASYPC010000190.1:0-13630 GCA_036007105.1 Burkholderiales bacterium
GCGTACGTGATCTGCGGCTCGCTCGCAAAGCGCCGCGACTCGGCGAGCAGCGTGCCGTTCTCGTACACCATCGCGTGCCCGTCCCAGGCGAGGTCGGTGGTGGATTCGCCGGCGCCCGCAGCGCTGTACAGGTACGCGGCAATGCAGCGCGCCGACTGGTTCGAGGCGAGCTCGCGCCGGTACTGGTGCTTCGCGACGACCACGTTCGAGGCCGACAGGTTGGCGATCAGCGTCGCGCCGGCCAGTGCCGCGAACGAAGACGGCGGCGCCGGCACCCACAAGTCCTCGCAGATCTCGGCGAACAGGGCGAGCTTCGGCTGCTCGGCGTGGCGAAAGAGCAGATCGGTGCCGAAAGGCGCCTTCTGTCCACCGAGCACCACTTCGTCCCGGATCGCGACGTCGCCGCGCGTGAATTGGCGCAGCTCGTAGAACTCGCGGTAGTTGGGCAGGTAAGTCTTCGGCGTCACGCCGAGCAGCTTGCCGCGACAGATCAGCGCCGCGCAGTTGTAGAGCAGCCCGTCGAGCAGCACCGGGACGCCGACGAACGCGGCGAGCGGAACTTTCCTGGTTTGCTCGAGGAGCCGGCCGAATTCGCGCTCGACGCCTTCGAGCAGCGCCTGCTGGTGGAACAGGTCCTCGCAGCTATAGGCCGAGAGACCGAGCTCCGGAAATACGCAGACCAGCGCTTTCTCTTTCGCCGCCGCGCGCATCAGCGCGGCGATCCCTGCGGCGTTCGCAGCCGGATCGCCGATCCGCACCGTGGGCGTCGCCACGGCCACGCGCACGAAGCCATGGCCGTACAGGTCGAAAAAATCGTTCCGAGGGGTCATCCCGACCGCATTTTAGCGCACCTGCTATATGGTATCCTGTGCCATATGGCAATCCGCTATCGGGAGGTGGTATCGCTCGCCGCCGGCGTCACCGTCGAGGCGTACGTTGCGCCCGATCGCAGCTACCGCCTTGCCTTGTTCCGGCAAGGGACGCCGCGGGTCGAATTCTGGAACGACGGCGCTGGCCATCGCCGGCGAGTCGCGGATCGCACGACCGCCTACGAGTTCCGCTCGATCGAGCAGCTGCGCTACGACTTCGAACGCGATGCCGAAGACGCTCTCGGTCGGGATTAGCGCGCTGCCGGACGCGCTCGACCGGTTCGAGGCGGCCTGGCACCTTGCAACGGGGCGGGACACGCCGGCGACGCTCCACAGGCTCGCTTTCGCCGACCTGCCGTTGCTGCTGAAAACGCTCAGCCCGGCGCGCTGGCAGCTGCTGGCGCGGCTGCGGAGGCAGGGGCCGATGTCGGTGCGCGCGCTCGCGAAGCGCCTGGCGCGCGACTACAAGAACGTCCACACCGACGTCGGCCGGCTCCTGCAGCTCGGGTTGATCGAAAGGACCGGGGAGTCGCTCGTTCGCGTGCCGTGGGACGCGGTGCGCGCCGAGCTGAAGCTCTAGTGAGGAGCGAAAACCAGGAAATACTGGTGCGGCAGAAACCCCGGCTCTTCCTGCAGCCGGTAGCCCGCGCGTTCCATTTCTGCTTTCACCTGTTCGGGCGGGATCCGGTGCTTTGGCGGCGGACCGGTCGGCGAATCGAGCCTGAAATCGATGATCGCTACCCGCCCTCCCGCGCGCAGCGCGGACTTCAGGCGCTCGAAGTAGCGGCTGCGGCGCGGAATGTGGTGATACGTATCGACTACCAGTGCGAGATCCACCGGCGCCGGAAGGTTGGGACCGTCCTGCCCGGCCGCGTGCGAAGAAAGGTTGCCGAGGTTTTCACGCGCTGCGCGCTCGTTCAGAAACCGCACCATCTCCGGCTCTACATCGGCGCCGTAGACCCGGCCGCGCGGCAGCGCGCGCGCCAGGCGCACCGCGAAGTATCCGGTCCCCGAGCCGATGTCCGCGACGACGGCGTCGGGAGCGAATTTGAGCGCGGCGATGACCTCTGAGGGCTTCTGCCATGCGTCGCGAGCGGGATCGTCGAACACCTTCGACCATTTTTCCGCGTCGTCGAAGCGGCGATGCATGGGCTGCTCGGCTTGCTGCGCGACGAGCGGCATGCAAGCGAGCCACGCGAGCGCCGCGAAGAGGGCGCGGCCTACAGCCATCCGGCCTTCCTGAACTTCCAGTAGAGCGCCACGTCGAGCAGCACCATCACCCAGATGGCGAACGGATAGCCGAGTTCCCACTTCAGCTCCGGCATATGCTCGAAATTCATTCCATAAACGCCCGCGATCATGGTCGGCACCGCGACCAGAGCCGCGTAGGCGGCCAGGCGCTTCGTCACTTCACTTTCGCCGATTGTGATGGTGGCAAGGCTCACGTGGATCGCGGTCGTCACGGTGTCGCGCACCGAGTCGATCGTCTGGTTCACCCGCACCAGATGGTCGGTCACGTCGCGGAAGTATTCGCCCAGACCGGCACAGACATGCGGCACTCGCCCGCCGTAGAGCTTCCCCGCACCGTCGAGCAGGGGGCCCGCGGCATGCTTGAGGATCATCAGCCGCTGCTTCACGTAGTACAGGGCCTCTATGTTCGCGCGAGCGGAAGTCTCGGGCGAGAAGATGCGCTGCTCGATCTGCTCCAGCTCCGACTCGAGCGCGTCGAGCAGCGGAAAGTAGCGGTCCACCACGCTGTCCATGAGCGCGTACAGCACGTAGCCCGAGCCATGCTTGAGCAGCTCCGGCTCGCGCTCGCAGCGCGCGCGTACCTCCTTGAAGCCGCGTTCGGCATGGATTCTTACCGAGAGCACGTAGTTGCGGCCGACGAAGACGGCGATCTCGCCGACGCGAAACTCCTCCCCAGCCGGCTCGATGACATGCAGCACGACGAACACCATGTCGCCGTATTCCTCGATCTTCGGCCGCTGGTGGCCGTGGCGGGCGTCCTCCACGGCGAGCGGATGGAGGTCGAACTCCTCCTGCATCTCGGCGAGCTCGGCGTCATCGGGGTCCTTCAATGCCACCCAGACGAAGCAATCGGGCCGGCTCACGTAGTCGCTGATCTCGCGCTTGTCGATGTCGGCGAGCTTCCTGCCGTCCTGGTAGGCGACGCAGTTGACCAGCATGGGGCCGCATCGTAGCACTGTAGAATTCGTTTTATCTGGAGAGCCGCCGATGCCCGAGATCAGCCGCAGAGCCGAGTCCCTCGGAACCGAAAACGCATTCGTAGTGCTGGCCGAGGTGAACGCGCTCGCCCGCGAGGGCAAGGACATCGTGAGCTTCTGCATCGGCCAGCCGGACTTCCCGGCGCCGCTGAACGTCCAGGACGCGGCGATCCGCGCGATCCGCGAAGGAAAGCACGGCTATACACCGTCCGCGGGAATCGACCCGCTGCGCGTGGCGGCCGCGAAATACATGTCCGGCATGCGCGGCGGGCTGCCGATCCGCCCCGAGGACGTGGTGGTCGGGGCAGGCGCGAAACCCTTCATTGCGTACGCGATCCTGTCGGTCACCGACCACGGGAGCGGTGACGAGGTGATCTATCCGAATCCCGGGTTCCCGATCTACGAATCGCAGATCGTCGCCAGCGGCGCGCGGCCCGTCCCCATCCATCTGCATGAGAACCGCGATTTCGCCTTCGATCCGGGCGAGCTCGAGCGGCTGATTACGCCGAAGACGAAGCTCCTGATCCTCAACTACCCGCAGAATCCGACCGGCGGCCTGCTCGGCAGGAGCGACCTCGAGCGCATCGCCGGGATCCTAGAGAGGCACCCGCAGGTATGGGTCTATGCCGACGAGATCTATTCCCGGCTGTGCTACGCGGGCGACTTCTTCTCGATTGCGCAGGTTCCGGGAATGTACGAGCGAACCATCGTCTCGGACGGTGCGTCGAAAACCTGGGCGATGACCGGCTGGCGCATCGGCTTCACGTCCAACCCGGTGCTCGCGCCGGTGTTCACCCGCTGGATCACCAACACCGAGTCCTGCGCTTCGCAGATCTCGCAGTGGGCGGCGCTCGAAGCGATTACCGGCCCGCAGGATTCCGCAGCAATGATGCGCCAGAGCTTTCTCGAGCGCCGCAATCTGATCGTCGGCCTGCTGAACAAGCTTCCGGGAGTCACGTGCCGGGTGCCGGGCGGCGCGTTCTATGTCTGGCCGAACATCACCGAGGCGTGTCGCATGATCGGCGCTGCCGACTCGGAAGAGTTCCGCAAGCGCCTGCTGCACGAGGCCGGCGTCGCGGTGCTCGCCGACATCCACTTCGGCGCGCGAGTGCCCGGGGAAGGGCAGCACGTGCGCTTTTCCTACGCGGCTTCCAGGGAGCAGATCGAGCAGGGTGTGGCGCGCATGGACGCGTTCATCCGCAAGAACACGCGCAAGGCCGCGTGAGCGTCTGGAAGCCCGCGGTCACGGTCGCGGCGGTCATCGAGCGCGAGGGCCGCTTCCTCTTCGTCGAGGAGGAGGCCGACGGCCGCCGGGTGCTGAACCAGCCTGCGGGTCATCTCGATCCGGGCGAGTCGCTCGTTGCGGCGGTCGCGCGCGAGGTGCTGGAAGAAACCGCGCTTCGATTCACGCCCACGGCGCTGCTCGGCGTCTATCGCTGGCACTACGTGCCGCAAGACATAACGTTTCTGCGCTTTGCATTTTGCGGCGAGGCGCTCGAAGCCAAGCCGGGGCGCGCGCTCGACCCGGAGATCCTCGCGGTCCATTGGTTTACCCCGCAGGAGCTGTCGGCGCGGCGCACGATGCATCGCTCGCCGCTCGTCGAGCGATGCGTCGCGGATTATCTCGCCGGAAAACGCTTTCCGCTCGAAGCGCTGAGCCGTGAATTCGCCTGACCGCGGCCCTCTGCTACACTCCCCGAGATTTCCGCAGAGGAATCAATGGGAGAGCGGGTCGTCGTAGGAATGTCCGGGGGAGTCGATTCGTCGGTCGCTGCGCTGCTTCTGAAGCGCCAGGGCTACGACGTCGTCGGCCTTTTCATGAAGAACTGGGAGGACGATGACACCGGGGAATACTGCTCCACGCGCCAGGATTTCCTCGACGCCGCGGCGGCGGCGGACGTGATCGACATCCCGCTCGAGGCGGTCAACTTCTCGGCCGAATACAAGGACCGCGTGTTCGCTGAATTCCTGCGCGAATACCAGGCCGGCCGCACGCCCAATCCGGACGTGCTGTGCAATGCCGAGATCAAGTTCAAGGCGTTCCTCGACCACGCGATGGACCTGGGCGCGACACGCATCGCCACCGGACACTACGCTCGCCTGCGAGCGAAGGGCGAGCTGCTCGAGCTGCTGCGCGGCGTCGATTCCGAGAAGGACCAGAGCTACTTCCTGCACCGGCTGACGCAGGCGCAGCTCGCGCGCACGATGTTCCCGGTCGGCGACCTGAAGAAGGCGGAGGTGCGCCGCATCGCCGCAGAGGCGCGGCTGCCGAATCATGCGAAGAAGGATTCGACCGGCATCTGCTTCATCGGCGAGCGGCCTTTCCGCGATTTCCTCAATCGCTACCTGCCGCGCGAGCCCGGGCCGATTCGCACGCCCGACGGCCGGCAGGTGGGCGAGCACATCGGCCTTGCCTTCTACACGATCGGCCAGCGCAAGGGCATCGGCATCGGCGGGACGAGCGGCGGCGATTCGGACGCGTGGTATGTCGCGCAGAAGGACCTCGCCGAAAATACCCTCGTCGTGGTGCAGGGACATGATCACCCGTTGCTGCTGAAGCGCACGCTGGCGGCGCAGGAGGCGAGCTGGATTTCCGGAGACGCTCCCACGGAGGGCGCGACCCATTCCGGCAAGACGCGCTACCGCCAGCCGGACTCCGTTTGCTTCGTTACGCGCTCGGAAAACGACGAGATCGCGCTCGAGTTCGCCCAGCCGCAATGGGCGGTGACGCCGGGGCAATCGGTCGTGCTGTACGACGGCGACCAGTGCCTGGGCGGCGCAGTAATCGCGTAAAAACAGGGACGGACCCCATTTCCGTGGGCCCGCGGGAAATGGGGTCCCTATTTTTCCGACGGAACCGTATCGGCGAACGCCGGGCGCGACATGACCCGCTCGAAGTGGCGAGCGAGCGCAGGGTGCTCGCCGCGCCAGTCGATCGAGGGATGCCGGAAGGCGAGCCATCCGAGGCAGCAGCCCAGCGCGATGTCCGCGAGCGTGTAGCGCTCGCCGTGGCACCAGGTCCGGTCGGCCAGGTCGGCGGCGAGCAGATCGATCCCACGGTTCACCTTGCCGAACTGCCGGGCGCTCCATGTGGCGCTCTGCTCCTTCTTCGGGCGAAGCGACTCGTACCGCGCGAGAAGCCCCGCATCCAGCACGCCGTCGGCGAGCGCTTCCCAGCGTCGCACGGCGACCCGCGCCCGCTTGTCCGCCGGGATCAGGCGCGCGATCGGTGAGGCATTGTCGAGAAACTCCACGATCACGCGGGAATCGAAGAGCGACGTACCGTCGTCGAGCAGCAGCGTCGGAATCTTGCTGAGCGGATTGCGCGGGATGACGGCGTTGTCGGGCGCGTTTACGTCGACGAGCTCCAGATCGAAGTCGATCCGCTTCTCGGCGAGAACGACGCGCACCTTGCGCGTGTAGGGGCTGGTGATCGAGCCGAGGAGTTTCATGCGGACGGCCCAGTATATCGGGTGTCGCCCTCTATAATAGAGCCATGCCTTCCCCGCTCGCGGCGCTCTCGCCGCTCGACGGCCGGTACGCCCGCGCCGCAGATCCTCTAAGGCAAACCCTCTCCGAGTCCGCTCTCATCCGTTACCGGGTGCAGGTCGAGCTGGCCTGGCTGCGCGCGCTCGCCTCGGCGAGAGCGATCAAGGGGCTGCGGCCGTTCTCGAGCGCCACGCTCGCTGCGCTCGATCGCCTCGTCGAGCGCTTCGACGAGGGCGACGCAGAGAAAATCAAGACGATCGAAGGCCGCACCAACCACGACGTCAAGGCGATCGAGTATTGGCTGAAGAAACGCCTGGCGCGCAATCGGGAGGTGCAGGGCTCGCTCGAATTCATTCATTTCGCCTGCACCTCGGAAGACATCAACAACGTCGCGTATGCGCTGATGCTCGGGGACGCGCGCAGCGGCGTGCTGCTGCCGTCGCTCGATCGCCTGATCGAGACGCTGCGTCGCCTTGCCCACCGGCACGCATCCCTGCCGATGCTTTCGCGCACGCATGGCCAGGCCGCGTCGCCGACTACGCTCGGCAAGGAGCTCGCGAATTTCGTTCATCGGCTGCGTCGTGCGCGGGATCGGATCGCGGCGGTGTCGCTGCTCGGCAAGATGAACGGCGCCGTCGGCAACTACAACGCGCACCTCGCCGCGTGCCCCGAGGTGGACTGGGAGCCGTTCTGCCGCCGTTTCGTGGAATCGCTCGGGCTCGAATTCAACCCCTATACGATCCAGATCGAGCCGCACGACGCGCTCGTCGAGCTGTTCGATGCCTGCGCGCGCGCGAACTCCGTACTGCTCGATCTCGATCGCGATGTCTGGGGCTACATCTCGCTCGGCTATTTCCGGCAGAAGCTGCGCAAGGGAGAGGTCGGGTCGTCGACGATGCCGCACAAGGTGAACCCGATCGACTTCGAGAATTCGGAAGGCAACATCGGGATCGCCAACGCCTTGCTGCGGCACCTCGCGGAGAAGCTGCCCGTGTCGCGCTGGCAGCGCGACCTCTCGGACTCGACCGCGCTGCGCAATGCCGGTGTGGCGCTCGGGCATATGCTGCTCGCGCAGGAGGCGTGCCTGAAGGGCCTTGCGAAGCTCGAGGCCGACCCGCGCAGGCTTGCCGACGATCTCGACGCGAACTGGGAAGTGCTCGGCGAAGCCGTGCAGCAGGTCATGCGGCGCCACGGCCTGCCGGATGGGTATGAAAAGCTCAAGGCCATGACGCGCGGCAGGCGCCTCGATCGCGCGCGCCTCGCGACCTTCATCCGCGGCCTGCCGATTCCTGCCGCGGCGAAGAAACGCCTGCTTGCGCTCACTCCCGCCAAGTACACCGGACTCGCCGCCTCGCTCGCGAAGCGCATCTGACGCCGCTGATGATCCACGCGGCGACGATCTTCCTTTCTTCGTTCCTGCTGTTCCTGGTCCAACCGCTGATCGCGCGGCTGATCCTGCCGTGGTTCGGCGGCACCGCGGCGGTGTGGACCACGTGCATGCTGTTCTTCCAGATGGTGCTGCTCGCCGGTTATGCGTACGCGCATGCGAGCAACGCGCGTCTCGCGCCCCGCACGCAGGCGCTCGTCCATACGGTCCTGCTCGTCGCGGCGCTTGCGCTGCTGCCGATCGCGCCGCACGAGCGCTGGAAACCGCTCGGCGACGAAGAGCCGGTGAGCCACATCCTGCTGCTCCTCGTCGCCACCGTCGGGCTGCCGTACTTCCTGCTTTCTTCCACGAGCCCGCTGCTCCAGGCGTGGTTTGCGCGCGCCCGTCCCGCGCAGGACCCTTATCGCCTGTTCGCGGTCTCCAACCTTGCGTCGGTGCTGGCCCTCGTCGGCTATCCGTTCGTCGTCGAGCCGTATCTCGGCAACCAGGAGCAGGTGTGGGTCTGGTCCGTACTGTTCGCGCTCTTCGCGCTGCTCTGCGCCGGGGTGTCATGGATGGGAAGCGGGGTAGGCACGGCGCAGCGAATCGAGCGCGAGGAAGAGATCCAGGCACCGACGAGGACCGACTACGTCGTCTGGCTTGCGCTCTCGGCCACCGGCTCGGTGATGCTGCTTGCGGTGACGAATCACATCACGCAGAACGTGGCCGCGATCCCCCTCCTATGGCTCGCCCCGCTAACCCTCTATCTCCTTACGTTCATCATTGCTTTCGAAGGGCGAGGCCTGTACCGGCCGGCGTACTGGTGGAGCGTGGTGCTGGTATGGACCGCCGGGATGATGTGGCTGCTCGTCGACCCCGATCACCAGTTCGACCTCTGGCTCCAACTCGGCATGTACTTGTCCGGCCTCTTCGTCGCCTGCATGTTCTGCCATGGCGAGCTGTACCGCGCGCGGCCGCAGGCGCGCTTCCTGACCGCGTTCTATCTCACGGTGTCAGCCGGCGGCGCGCTGGGCGGCCTGCTCGTGGCGGTCGTCGCGCCGCTCGTGTTCAACGGCTATTTCGAGCTCGGCCTGGGACTGGTGGCGGTCGCGCTGCTCGCCGCCGTTCGCTTTGCCGGCCTGAACATGGGCGCGCGCATCGCGAGCCTCGCGCTGCTGATGGGGTCGGCCGGGTGCGCAGTCTATGACGGGATCAAGTACCAGAAGGACGTGACGGTTTCGTCGCGCAACTTCTACGGCGTGGTGCGCGTCAAGGAGTACGGCACGCCGGGCGGAGAGGATCACCTGCGGCGGCTGCTCCATGGCGTCATCCTGCACGGCGAGCAGTATCTCCACGAGAGCCGGCGCCACACGGCGACCACGTACTACCAGGTGACCTCGGGGATCGGCGCGGCGATCCTCTCGCTGCGCGACCGGCCCGGCAACCGCGTAGGCGTGATCGGGCTCGGGACGGGAACGCTGGCGGCGTACGGACGCGCGGGCGACCTCTATCGCTTCTATGACATCAATCCCGAGGTGGTGGCGGTGGCCCGGCGGGAATTCACTTTTCTCTCGGACAGCGGCGCGCGCATCGAGGTCGCGCTCGGCGATGCGCGCCTGAACCTGGAACGCGAGAAGCCGAACGGCTTCGACGTGCTTGCGGTCGATGCGTTTTCCAGCGACTCGATCCCGGTGCACCTGATTACCCGCGAGGCGCTGGGCCTGTACCTCGGCCATATGAAGCCGGACGGCATCGTCGCGTTCCACGTCTCGAACCGCTTTCTCGATCTGGTGCCGGTGGTCGCGCGGCTCGCCGCAGAGCATGGCGCGCATGCGGTGCTCGTCGACGAGGAGTCGGACGAGGACCGGACCACCAGCACCTGGGTGCTCGTCTCGCGCGATCCGGGGGCGCTCAAGCGCGCGGAAATCGTCGATGCCGGTGCGAGCGACCCTGAAGCGCGCGACGACTGGCGCACCTGGACCGACGACTACTCGAACCTGGTACAGATCCTCAAGTAGTTCAGACCACCGCGCCTTCGTGCTCGTCGCGCCGGTCTTTCTTCGGCGGACGCACGAACTGCGCGCGGTCCACGCCGAGCCACATGACGAGCGGGCTCGCGACCAGCACGGAGGAGTAGATTCCGAAGCAGATGCCGATGGTGAGCGCGACCGCGAAATAGTGCAGCGCCGGGCCGCCGAACAGCAGCATCGTGGTGACCATCATCTGCGTGCACAAGTGCGTGATGATGGTGCGCGAGATCACGCCGGTAATCGCCGAGTCGATCACTTCCGGGGTCGTCGCCTTGCGCATCTTGCGGAAGTTCTCGCGCACGCGATCGAACACCACCACGGATTCGTTGACCGAGTAGCCGAGCACTGCCAGCACTGCGGCGAGCACCGGCAGCGAGAATTCCCACTGGAAGAATGCGAAGCAGCCGAGGATGATCACCACGTCGTGCAGGTTGGCGATGATGGCCGAGAGCCCGAAGCGCCACTCGAAGCGGACCCACAGGTAGCCGACGATCAGGAACGCAGTGACGAGCAGCGCCAGGGCGCCGTAGTCGGCGAGCTCGCGGCCGACCTGCGGGCCGACGAATTCGACGCGCCGCAGCTGCGCGGTCTTGTCTTCGGCCTGCAGCAGCGCGAGCACCTTGTGCGACAGGTCTGCGCTGCTCTGGCCCTTCTCCAGGTGCATGCGGATCAGCACGTCGCGCGACGAGCCGAACGTCTGCACCTCGGCCTTGTACCCTGCCTTGTCGAGCGTCCGGCGGACGCTCTCGACGTTCGCCGCCTCCGCGTATCCCACCTCGATCACCGTCCCGCCGGTGAACTCGATCGAGAAGTTCAGCCCCTGGGTCGCGAGGAAGAACACGGCTGCGAGGAACGTGATGAGCGAGATCACGTTGAACACGAGCGCATGCCGCATGAACGGAATGACGCGGCGGATCTTGAAGAATTCCATCCGCTCTATCTCACTTCCACGCCGTGTCGCCGATCGACAAGTGACCGACGCGGCGGCGATGTCCGTACGCCAGGTTGACGACCGCGCGCGACACGATCACCGCCGAGAACATCGAGGTCAGGATCCCCAGGCAATGCACGACCGCAAAGCCGCGCACCGCGCCGGGAACCATCAGCAGCGAGATGCCGACGATGAGCGTGGTCACGTTCGAATCCAGAATCGTGTTCCAGGCTCTCTCGTAGCCCGCGGCGATCGCCGCCTGGGGCGACTGGCCGCCGCGCAGTTCCTCGCGAATGCGCTCGTTGATGAGGACGTTGGCGTCGATCGCCATGCCCAGCGTGAGGGCGATCGCGGCGATCCCCGGCAGCGTCAGCGTCGCCTGCAGCAGCGAGAGCAGCGCCACCAGGAACAACAGGTTCACCGCGAGCGCGACAGAGGAGATCACGCCGAACAGCACGTAGTAGACCGACATGAAGACCACGATGGCGGTGAAACCCCACTGGGTCGCCTTGAAGCCCTTCGCGATGTTGTCCTTGCCGAGCGACGGGCCGACGGTGCGCTCCTCGATGATCTCCATCGGCGCCGCCAGCGAGCCGGCACGAATCAGGAGCGCCAGCGTGTTCGTGTCCGCGGTGCTGAACATCCCGGTGATCTGGAACCGGTTGCCGAATTCGCTCTGGATGCGTGCGACCGAGATCGCCTCGCCCTTGCCCTTCTCGAACAGGATGATCGCCATCAGGCGCTTGATGTTCTCGCGCGTCACCTGCCGCATCACGCGCCCGCCCGACTGGTCGAGGTCGACCGATACCGCAGGTCGCTGGTCCTGGTCGAAGGTCGCCTGCGCGCCGGTGAACTGGTCGCCGGTGATCACGACCTGCTTCTTGGTCGGCACCTGCGTCGTGCTCCCGTCGCGCTGGCGCTCCGGGAATATCTCGACGTTCACCGTGCTGCCGGTGCGCATTGCCTCCTCGTCGACCATGCGCACTTCGAGCGTCGCAGTGCGGCCTAGGATCTCCTTCGCGCGCGCCACGTCCTGCACTCCCGGCAGCTGCACCACGATGCGATCGGCGCCCTGCTGCTGGATGATGGGTTCCGCGACCCCCAGCTCGTTGACGCGCTTGTTGAGCGTGACGATGTTCTGCTTGACCGCGGCCTCCTGGATCGACTTCTGCGCCTCCGGCTTGAGCGTCGCCACCAGCATCAGGTCCTGCCCGTCGTCGCGGTCGACCAGCGCCAGATCGGTCGTGATGTTGCCGATGACTTCGCGTGCCTTGGTGCGCGCGGCCGCCTCGCGAAAGCGGATGCGCAGCACCTGGCCCTCGCGCGTGATGCCGGCATGGCGCACGTTCTTGTCTCGCAGGTTGGAGCGGATGTCGCCCCCCAGCCCCTCGATGCGCTTGGTGAGCGCCGCCTGCATGTCCACCTGCAGCAGGAAGTGCACGCCGCCGCGCAGGTCGAGGCCGAGGTACATGGGCAGTGCGTGGATGGAAGTGAGCCAGTTGGGCGAGGCCGAAAGCAGGTTCAGCGCGACCACGTACGTCGCGTTTGCGGGGTCGGGATTGAGCGCGCGGTCGATCGTCTCCTTGGCCTTGAGCTGGATGTCGGTGTCGGTGAACCGCACTCGCACGCTGTTCAGGTCGAGCAGCGTCTGCGTATACGGTATGTTCGCCTTCTTGAGCGTGTCCTCGACGCGCGCGAGGAGCGCAGTATCGACCTTGACCGTGGCCCTTACGCTGGACACCTGGACCGCGGGCGATTCGCCGAAGAAGTTCGGCAGCGTGTACAGCAGCGCAAGGACCACGCACAACGCGATCGCCGAGTACGCCCAGGACGGATAGCGGTTCACGGGACGTTTCCTGCGGGCCGCACCGGCTGCGGCCTACTGGAGGCTCTTGATCGTGCCCTTGGGCAGCAGCATCTGCACTGCCGACCGCTGCACGTTGATCTCGGTGCCCGACGCGATCTCGAGCGAGACGTACGGATCGGCGATCTTGGTGATCCGGCCCACCACGCCGCCCGCGGTGATCACCTCGTCGCCCTTCTGCAACGCATCGATCATCTGCTTCTGCTCCTTGGCGCGCTTCATCTGCGGGCGGATCATGAAGAGGTACAGCACCACGAACATCAGGATGATCGGCAGGAAGCTGAGCATGCCGGCATCGCCGGCAGGCGCTCCGCCGGTGGCTTGCGCAAATGCAGAACCGATCAACACAGGACTCCCGGGGGCTCAGTAAGAGGCCGCGGATTATACGCTAGGCGTCGCGGGCTCGCGCCGCTTTGCGCGCCTCCAGCAGGCGCTCGGCCGTGTCGGCAAGGCGACCCGCCTCGATCGCCGTACGCAGCTCGCGCATCAGCTCGAAGTAGTAGTACAGGTTGTGCATCGTGTTGAGGCGCGCGCCGAGGATCTCGTTTGATTTCTGCAGGTGGTGCAGGTACGCGCGCGTGAAGTTGCGGCAGGCATAGCATGCGCACGCCGCGTCGAGCGGCCGCGCGTCGTCGCGCCAGCGCGCGTTGCGGATCTTGACGTCGCCTGCCCGCGTGTAGAGCCAGCCGTTGCGGGCGTTGCGCGTCGGCAGCACGCAGTCGAAGAGGTCGATCCCCGCCCGCACCGCGGCTACGATGTCTTCCGGGGTTCCCATTCCCATCAGGTAGCGCGGCTGCGCTGCGGGAAGCGCCGGCGCCGTATGGGCGAGGATGCGGCTGCGATCCTTCTTCGG
>DASYPC010000191.1:0-8320 GCA_036007105.1 Burkholderiales bacterium
GGGATTGGCCAGCAGCACGATCCCGTCGGGATTGACCATGAGGACGGCATCGGCGGTGCTGCCGAGCACGGCCGCCAGCGTGCTGCGCTCGTCGGCCAGCGCCTGGTACGCTCGGGACGTCTCCAGGGCGGCGGACAGCCCGCTGGCGATCAGCGTCGCGATGTGGACGTCGTCCTGCGTGAAGGCGTCGGGCGCGCGGCGCGCGAAGAGCAGCGCGCCGAGCATCTCGAGGCCGCGGCGGACGGGTACGACCAGTACCGAGGCGAGGCCGGCGCGCGCGAGCACCCCCTCGAGGTCGGCGACGCCGTCCCCGGCGCCGGCGAGGTCGCCGACGACGCGCGGCTGGCCGCTGCACATCGCTCGCCCCGGCAGGCCCTCGTCCGGCCCGAACACCCGGGGGCCGAGCACGCTGCGATCCGGCAGTGCCGCGAGCGAGTGCACGAGATAGCCACCCTGCTCGCTGTCGGTGAGGCACACGGCGACATAGTCGTTCGGCAACGCGCCGCCCGCCTCGTCGGCCAGTGTCTGGAAGAGGTGCGTCGGCACCGGCGAGCCGGACATGACGACGAGCAGCTCGCCGAGGCGCGTGAGCCGCTCGGCGAGACTCACGTGGGCTGCGCCTGCCGGGCGCAGTGCTCGCTCACCAGCGCGGTCAGCTGCACGCCGTCGGGGACGGGATCGATCGGACCGACGATGGAGACGTGGCGGATGATGCCCTCGCGGTCCACGACGAACACGCCCTGCTCCAGCGCGGTCATCGCGTGGTGGTGGAGGCGGCGCATGAAGTTGCGGTTCACGACGTCGAGCCACGCTCCGCGCGTCCACGTGCCGCCGTCGCCCTGCGCGAGCGCTCGTGAGAAGCTGACCACCGCGGTGCGGCTGGCATCGAGCGCGCCGCGGTCACCGAGCCCGTACATCGCGTACAGCCGCTTGTCGGGATCGCAGACGAAAGGAAATGGTGCCGCCGAGCCGGCGAAGAAGTTGCGCGCGGCTTCGAGCAGGTTGGGCGCCACCTGGATGACCTCCGTGCCCGTCCCCGCCAGCCCCTCGTAGCCGGCGCGGATGCCGTCCATGTAGATGAGGCAGAAAGGGCACGTGAAGCCGCGTGAGAGCCAGACGACGACGTTGAACCGGCCGCGATACGCCGCGAGGTCGACCATGGCCCCCTGGATCGAGGGCAGGGCGAAGACTGGCGCGGGCTCGCCCACCCCGAGACGCGGCGCCATCGTCTGCATCGTTCCACTCTAACCCAGGCGCTAGCGGATCCCGGCGCGCATGAACGACTGCACGAACTGGCGCTGGAACAGCAGGAAGGCGGCGAGCAGCGGCGCCGAGGTGAGCAGGGTGGCCGCGGTGATGATGGACCAGTCCACGCCCTGGTCGGTGGAGGAGAAGACCTGCAGCCCGACCGTGAGCGGCCGCGACGTGACGGAATTGGTCACGATCAGCGGCCACAGGAAGTTGTTCCAGTGGTAGCTCACCGACACCAGCCCGTAGGCGAGGTACACCGGGCGGGCGAGCGGAACGTACACCTTCCACAACACCTGCAGCGCGCTTGCGCCTTCAACGCGTGCCGCCTCGTCGAGCTCCCTGGGGATGGTCTTGAACGTCTGGCGCAGCAGAAAAACGCCGAACGCGGAAGCCATGTACGGCAGTCCGATGGCGAGCGTCGAATCGAGAATGCCGAGCCTCGACATGGTGCGGTAGTTTTCCACGATCAGCACGTCGGGCATCACCATCAGCTGCACCAGGACGAGCGCGAACGCCAGGTCGCGCCCGGGGAACTCGTAGCGCGCGAACGCGTACGCGGCAAGCGTGCAAAGGACGAGCTGCGCGGCGAGGATCAGCGTGACGAGCATCACCGTGTTGAGGAAGTAGCGCGCGAACGGCGCCGCCTCCCAGGCGTTGACGAAGTTCGCGAGCGTGAGCGGCGCGGTGAGAACGAAACGCGCCGAGAACTCCGCGGGATGGAACGCGGTCCAGATCGCGTAGGCGAGCGGCAGCGCCCAGACCAGCGCGAGCAGCCACGCGCCGAGCGTTTCGAGCGCGAGCGGTGCGCCGCGCAGTTCGTAGGCGCGGCTCATCGGTAGTGAATGCGCCGCTCGAGAAAACCGAACTGCAGTATTGCCGCGCCGGCAAGCAGGACGAGCAGCACCATCGTGAGCGCGGATGCATAGCCCGCATCCCAGAACTTGAAGCCGACCTCGTAGATGTAATAGAGGAGCAGCGACGTCGTATTGTCGGGGCCGCCTTTCGTCATCACCACGACATGGTCGACGAGGCGAAACGAGTTGATCACCGCGTTGACGAGCACGAACAGCGTGGTCGGCATGAGCAGCGGAAACGTGATGCGGCGGAACACCGTCCAGCGCCCGGCGCCTTCGAGCGCCGCCGCCTCGTAGAGCGCGGGCGAGATCGACTGGAACGCGGCGAGGTAGAAGATCATGAAGAAGCCGGCTTCCTTCCAGATCGTCACCACGATCAGGCAGCCGAGCGCCGTTTCCCGGCTGCCGAGCCAATACTGGTTCGGCACGCCGAAGAGGCCCGTCAGCTGCTCGACCAGGCCGTACTGTGGCGTGAAGAAGAACAGCCAGATGTTGGCTACTGCGATCATCGGCAGCACGGTCGGCACGAAATACGCGAGACGCAGGAATGCGCGGCCGCGCAGCTTGCCGTTGACCCATGCCGCCATCAGCAGCGCAAGCGCGATCGAGACCGGAATCGTGCCCAGCGCGAACCACAGGTTGTTCGTCAGCGACTGCCAGAACACCGGGTCGTTCGCCATTTCCCGGTAGTTCTCCAGCCCGGAAAACGCCGAAGGGCGGTTCGGCTTGGCCGTCGAGTAGAAGCTGTTCCACAGCGTCGCGCCCGCCGGATAGTGGGTGAACGCGGCGAGCAGCACCGCGGCCGGCAGCAGCAGCAGCCAGCCGTGGACCTGCGCCGCGAGCCGGTTCTTCAAGCGCGCGCTACTTGCGATACGCCTTCAACAGCCGCTCGGCCTCGCGTTGCGCGTCCTTCATCGCCGCTTCGGGCGTCTTCGCTCCGGTGAGCGCCGCCTGCAGGCCGTCGTTCAGCGCCTTGGTGACGCGCTGGTTGTCGTGCGTCGAAAGCTCGGCGACGGCGTACTGCAATTGATCGCGCGCCACCGCCGCCTGCGGGAAGCCCTGCACGTATTTCGTCATCACCGGCGTCTCCCAGGCGTCGCCGCGGACCGCGACGTACCCGGTATCGATGCCCCACTGCGCCGCGCGCTCGGGCGAGGTGATCCAGCGCACGAAGCGCAGCGCCGCTTCGCGCTGCTGCGGTGTCGACTTCTTGAACAGGTAGAAGTTGCCGCCGCCGGTCGGCGTGCCGCGGCGCTTGCCCGCCGGCAGCATCGCCACGCCGAAATCGAACTTGGCGTTGGTCTTGACGTTGGTGAGGTTGCCGGTCGTGGTCCACATCATCGCGACCTTGCGCTCGAAGAAATCCTTCGGCGTCGTGCCCCACTCGATGATGCCCGGCTTCATCACGCCGTGCTTGCGCGAGAGATCGACCCAGAAGCCGAGCGCTTCGATCACCGCCGGGTGATCATAGAACGTCTGCGTGCCTTCCTTGTTCATCAGGATGACGCTGTTCTGCGTCGTGAACCCCTGGAACAGCCAGTACGGGAATCCCGAGGACGGAACCTGCACGCCCCACTGCGTGACGTTGCCGGATGCGTCCTTCTTCGTCAGCTTCTTCGCGTAGTCGACCATCTCGCTCCAGGTCGCGGGCGGCTTGTTCGGGTCGAGGCCGGCTTCCTTGAAGAGCTCCTTGTTCCAGTACAGCACGACGGTCGAGCGCTGGAACGGAATGCCCCAGGTCTTGCCGCCGGTCTGGCTGTTCTCCATGAACCCCGGGAAGAAGCTCTTCACCCACGCCCGATCAGAGTCCGAGCGGATCATCTCGTCCCACGGCACGATCGCGTCCTCGTCGATCAGCGTGTACATGTCGGTCGAGAGCAGCACCGAGATCACGGGCGGCTCGCCGGCCTTGTTCGCGGTAAGCGCCTTGACGATCGATTCCTGGTACGTGCCCGAGTAGATCGGCTTCACCTTGATTCCGGGATTTTCTTTTTCGAAGTCCGCGGCGAGGCCATCGACGATCTTCGTGATCGGGCCGCCGACCGCGACCGGGTAGTAGAACGAGATCTCGGTGCCCTGCGCCCAGAGTGTCGAGGCGGCGAGCGCCGTAGCGGCGAGCCCTGCCGTGATGCAGCGTTTCAGCATTTGCGTACTCCCTCTTTTGAGATCAGGCCACGATTCTTGCCGCCGGCGGCTCCGCGCGCAGCCCGGTGGCGGCATCGAAATAATGGGCGGCAGCGGAATGCCACGAAAGCTTCACCCCTGCGCCCGGCGCGAGGTGCGCGGCGCGAGGCAGGCGCACGGTCAGCGTTTCGGTTCCGGCGCGGCAAGCGACGATCGAGTCGGCGCCGAGGTATTCGACGTTCTCCACGGTCGCAGGCAGCCCTTCGGTGCCGATGCGGATGTCTTCCGGGCGCACACCCAGCAGCAGGCCGTTCGCCGCATGCCCCGGCAGCGTGACCACGTTCATCGGCGGGGTGCCGATGAAGCGCGCGGTGAACGCGGTCGCGGGGCGGTTGTAGAGAGCCTCGGGCGCGCCGTCCTGCTCGACCCGGCCGTCGCGCAGAAGAATCACCTGGTCGGCCATCGTCATCGCCTCGGTCTGGTCGTGCGTCACGTACACCATGGTGATGCCGAGCTTGCGCTGCAGCGCCCGGATCTCGCGCCGCATCTCGAGGCGTAGTTGCGCGTCGAGGTTCGAAAGCGGCTCGTCCATCAGGCACAGCGGAGTCTCGGCGATGATCGCGCGACCCAGCGCGACCCGCTGCTGCTGCCCGCCGGAGAGCTGCGAGGGCTTGCGCTGCAGCAGGCTCTGCAGGCCGAGCAGTGCCGCCACGCGCGCCAGGCGCGCGGCGCGCTCCGGTGCAGGGACGCCGCGCACCGCAAGGCCGAAGACGACATTGTCCGCCACGGTCAAGTGGGGAAAGAGCGCGTAGGACTGGAACACCATCGACACGCGGCGCTGCGATGGAGCGAGATCGGTGACGTCGGCGTTGCCGATCCACACCCGCCCGCTCGTCACCTCCTCGAGCCCGGCGATGAGGCGCAAGGTCGTCGATTTGCCGCAACCGGAAGGCCCCAGCAGCACCACGAGCGTGCCGGCCGCGGCCTCGAAGCTCACGCCATCGACCGCGTGCGTCTCGCCCCAGGACTTGACCACATTGCGCAGCGAGATCGCAGACAACCCTTCGTTTCCCCCTGATTTTGCGTGATCTTACGGCGCAAGCGCGAGCTGCGCCACTGGATTTGTGCTGGCGCGAGGATCAAAATGGCGCCGCATGACCCGGCGGTTGAAATGGATTGCTTGCGTCGCTGCGGCGCTGCTCGCCGCGGCGGTTGCAGCGCCCGCGGTCGCGCAGGACAAGAGCCAGACCGAAGCCGAAGAGACGCTTTCGGCGATCGTGCGCATCAAGACGAAGATCATCAAGGATGCAAGGAGCGCCGAGACGCTCGGCCTGCAGCGCGACGGCTCGGGCGTGCTGATCCGTGATGGCTACGTGCTGACGATCGGCTACCTCGTGATCGAGGCGGAATCGATCGAAGTGACCGGGGCCGACGGCACGGCGGTGCCTGCGGCTGTCGCCGGATACGATCACGCAACCGGATTCGGACTGCTCAAGCTTCTTGCGCCGCTCGCCGGCAAGCCACTGCCGCTCGGCGATCCCTCCTCGCTCGCCGAGCGCGAGGCGGCGATGATCGCCAGCCATGGCGGGCGCGACGGCGTGAACCTCGTCTATGTGGTGTCGCGCAGGCCGTTCACCGGGAGCTGGGAATACCAGCTCGACTCCGCGATCTTCACCTACCCGGCGGTGATGAACTGGTCGGGCGCGGCGCTGATCAGCGCGAAGGGCGAGCTGCTCGGGATCGGATCGCTGATCGTCACCGACGCGGCAGGCGCAGGGTCGCAGGCCCCGGGCAACCTGTTCGTCCCGGTCGATCTGCTGAAGCCGATTCTCGAGGACCTGATCGCGGCGGGACGGCGTTCGGGTCCGGCGCGACCCTGGCTGGGACTGAGCGCCGAGGAGATGCGCGGGCGGCTGCTCGTCGCGCGCGTGTCTCCCGATGGCCCGGCCGCGCGAGCCGGGCTGAAGAGCGGCGACATCGTGATCGGCGTGGCCGGCGAGGAAGTGAATTCGCTGGCGGACCTGTACCGCAAGGTCTGGGCGCGCGGCGCGGCCGGCGTGGAAGTACCGCTCAAGGTGCTGCAGGGCCTCGAAGTCCGCGACGTCACGCTGCGCTCGATCGACCGGCTCGAATACTTCAGGCCAAGACCCACCTACTAGTTCCGGGGACGCAGGCGTTGAGCAACCAGCAGCTGACCGACGAAGAGCGCATGCAGCTCGAAGCGCGCATCCTCGCGCTCGAGATCGAGCATCACGACCTCGACGACGTCATCGCGCGGCTCGTCACCGATCCACGCCAGGACGAGCTGCAGCTGCGGCGGCTGAAGAAACGCAAGCTGCTGCTGAAGGACACCATCGCGCGCCTGCGCGACCGGCTGATCCCCGACATCATCGCGTGATCGCGCTGATCCAGCGCGTCCGCGAAGCGCGCGTGCAGGTCGACGGCCTCACTACGGGCGCGATTCACCGCGGCATCGTCGCGCTGATCGGGGTCGAGCGGGGCGACGACGAGGCGCAAGCCGCACGGCTCGTCGAGCGGGTGATCGGGTACCGGATCTTCGCCGATGCGCAAGGCAAGATGAATCGCTCGCTGGCGGATGTGGGTGGAGGGCTGCTGCTCGTCCCCCAGTTTACGCTCGCCGCCGATACGACAAGCGGAGCGCGCCCGAGTCTTTCCTCTGCAGCGTCGCCCGCGGAAGGCGAACGGCTGTACCTTCGCTTCGTCGAGCTTGCGCGCGAGCAGCATTCGCCGGTCGAGACCGGCACCTTTCGCAGCGACATGCAGGTGAGCCTCGTCAACGACGGACCGGTGACGTTCTGGCTGCAGGTAAAGCCGGCCGGCGAGGCTAGCGGCTGACGATCGACTCCTCCGGCGGCGCGTGCAAGTGGTACATGCGCATCGTGCCGTAGCCCTTGGCGGCGGGAACCTGCCCGACGTAATCGCAGCCGAAGCCCGCGGGCTCCAGCGCGAGGCGAGCGGCGAACTGCTCGGTTACATAGACTTCCCCCGGTGGCGTTACCGGCTCGATGCGCGCGGTGCGGCTCACGTGGGCGCCGAAGTAATTGGTGACGCCCTGCACCGGGTCGGTGGTCTCGAACACCGGACCGAAGTGGCCGCCGAGCCGCAGCGCAAGCGTGTCCGGCAATCCGTGCGCCGGCAGATCAAGCGTCTCGAGCGCAGCCTGCAGCGCGAGTGCGCAGCGCGCGCCGATCGCGGCGTCGCCGAGAACGAGGAAGAGGCCGTCCCCCCAGGTGTTGCGATACAGGATCTGGTCTCCGTATTGCTCGAGTGCGCGCCCGAGCGTACCCAGCACGTGCTGCACGAAGCCGGGAATCTGCGCCTCGGTCAGCTTGCTGAATCCCTTCACGTCGCCGAACAGCATCGTCTTCAGCTCGCCCTGCACGCGCGCAGCCGCGACGGCCGGCTGCCGGCGCCCGCGTTCCGGCGACGCAGCGCCGCACAGGATGATGTCGGCGGGACGATTGAGGCTGCGCCACGTGCCTACGTCGAATGCGGTGCCGGCCACGCCATCGGTTGCTTCGCCATCCCACACGGCGACCTGGCGCACCGCGCCGTCCAGAAATCGCGCACGCAAGACTGCAAGTCCCATCGCGACGAAGGAGCCGTAGGAGAAGATCCAGTCGTCCCCGAGGTAGCTGTCGTCGGTTGCGTAGGTGATCGTGCGGGCGCGCTGCAGGCATGCGTCGAAGCGTTCGACCCATCCCGCCCCGCCGGGCGCAACCGATACGCGGACGAAATCCTCGCGCGAGAAAGGCAGCACGACGTGCAATTCAGCGCCCTTGGCGAGCAGTGCCTCGGCAAACAGGATGTCGGCGCCGCAGGCGAGGGCGCCATAGCCGAACCCGACGCCGTGCTGCTCGAGCTTCGCGGCGATCGCTGCCGCGATCTGCGTTTCCTGCTCGGCCTTGAAGCGGCCGGAACGTCCTGGTGGCGCGATCATGTGACCGGTGTAATGAATCACCGCAGGCGGCGCGAGCGGTGCAAGCACTTCGTCCGAGAGCGCGCGCGCCGCGCAGATCAGCCGCAGCTGGCGGCGGGTCGCCGCGCGGGCGGCGAGGTCGCTGCCGAAT
>DASYPC010000192.1:0-8417 GCA_036007105.1 Burkholderiales bacterium
GCCAAATGCGGTCGCAGCTTCTCCGCGACGAGAAAGGCCTCCGCGGGTTTTGTCTCGGAAGATTTATTTCCCCTCGTCTCATAAGCAATGAGACGCTCGGCGAAATCCCGCATCGGAGGAGTGACCCGGCTCATTTACCGATTCGCTGATCGTTCCCTACGACCGCGATCTATCCGTCCCCCATGATGTAGAGCAGGGACACGATGCTGGTGGGTGGGAAATACACGTAGTCCTGCCGGCCGCCGGACTCGTACAGCACCCGGCCGAACGGCATCTTCACTCACTCGAGAAGGTGCTCTTGCGGCGAATTCTCCGGCGGCAACGCGTCAAGGATGCGGTTGACGCTCCGGGGGAATGGGGGGACCGTGTACAGCCGCGGATAGACATGCGGCTGATCGTCCCGCGTCCAATCTTCGATAGCAAATATATGCCTTGAAACGAACCCAATTCCGCTTGCTAACGTAATGATGCAGTGTCACTATGCAAAGCTTAAAAAATGATGAAAACCATGAAATTATTCGCAGCAATGAAAAAAATGAGGGACTTTGAACGACTACACCTGCCTTTTTTCCAGTCCCTCATCGATTTCGATATTCTCATCGAGATCGGATACGCGGAAGAGCAAAAGCGACCGCTCACGCTGAAACGGCTTCTTCTGTTGAACGTCAGTTCGCGGACGACGGTATCCCGCAGATTGGCAAGGCTTGTAGAACAAGGAATCGTAACGCGACGTAAAAACACGGACGATCAGCGCTCCTCCTTCCTTACCATTTCTCCTTCTAGTCTCAAATTGTTCACCAGGTACGGCAGCGTACTTACATCTGTTTTTAGCGTTCCATTTCTTGCCGCGGGTTGATACGCGAGCCAATCATTCCCACTCGATCGTCGCGGGAGGCTTCGAGGAGATGTCGTAGGTCACGCGGTTGATGCCGCGCACCTCGTTGATGATGCGGCTCGAGACGCGCGACAGCAGCTCGTGCGGAAGCGGCGCCCAGTCGGCCGTCATGAAGTCGCTGGTCTGGACCGCGCGCAGCGCCACGACGTTCTCGTACGTGCGGCCGTCGCCCATCACACCGACCGAGCGCACCGGCAGAAAGACGCCGAACGCCTGCGCAACCTTGTCGTACCAATCGGCTGCTCGCAGCTCCTCGATGAAGATCGCATCCGCCCGGCGCAGCAGATCGGCGGACTCTTTTTTCACTTCCCCAAGGATCCGGACTCCGAGACCTGGGCCGGGGAACGGGTGCCTGAACACCATCGCCCGCGGCAAGCCCAGCGCCAGGCCGAGCTCCCGCACCTCGTCCTTGAACAGCTCGCGCAGCGGTTCGAGCAGTTTCAGATGCAGGGTCTCCGGCAGCCCGCCGACGTTGTGGTGCGACTTGATGTTCTGCGCCTTCTTCGTCTTCGCTCCGGCCGACTCGATCACATCCGGATAGATCGTTCCCTGCGCCAGCCATTTGGCGTTACGCACCTTTGCCGCCTCGCGCTGGAATACCTCGACGAACTGCTTGCCGATGATCTTTCTTTTCTGCTCCGGGTCGGTCACGCCGGCGAGTGCGCCGTAGAACTCGGCCGACGCGTCGACGTGAATCACCTTCACGCGCATGTGCTGCGCGAAGGTATCCATCACTTCCTTGGCTTCGTTCAGGCGCAGCAGCCCGTGGTCTACGAACACGCAGGTGAGCTGATCGCCGACCGCTTTGTGGATGAGCGCTGCCGCGACCGACGAGTCCACGCCGCCCGAAAGTCCGAGGATCACTTCTTCGCGCCCGACCTGCCCGCGAATCCTCGTAACGGCCTCGCTCGCGTAATCGGGCATGGTCCAATCGCTTCCGCAGCCGCAGATCTTGTGCACGAAGCGCTGCAGGACCTTCGTCCCCTGCCGGGTATGCGTAACCTCGGGATGGAACTGCACCGCGTAGAAGCGGCGCGCCTCGTCGGCCATCGCGGCGATCGGGCAGGCGTCAGTGGACGCCATCAGCGAGAACCCGGGCGGCAGAGCGACGACCTTGTCGCCATGGCTCATCCACACCTTGAGCATGCCGTGGCCCTCGGGCGTGCGGTAGTCCTCGATGCCTTCGAGGAGCCGCGTGTGTCCGCGCGCCCGTACCTCGGCGAAACCAAACTCGCGCACCTTGCCCGGCTCGACTTTGCCGCCGAGTTGCTGCGCCATGGTCTGCATGCCGTAGCAGATTCCGAGCACCGGGACGTCGAGCTCGAAGACCGCGCGCGGCGCGATGGCTGTGGAATCCTCATACGCCGACATGTGGCTGCCCGACAGGATCACGCCCTTCGCGCCAAACGAGCGCACGAACGCGTCATCTGCGTCCCACGGATGGATCTCGCAATAGACCTTCGCCTCGCGCACACGGCGCGCGATCAGCTGCGTGTATTGCGCCCCGAAGTCGAGAATCAGGATCCGGTCGTGCATCCCGCCCTACCCCCTACTCGACACGGTAATTCGGCGCCTCCTTGACGATCTGCACGTCGTGCACGTGCGATTCGCGCATGCCGGCGTTCGTGATCTCGACGAACTCGGTCTTGCGGCGCATCTCCTCGAGCGACCCGCAGCCGGTGTATCCCATGCTCGCGCGCACGCCGCCAATCAGTTGCTGGATCACCCACACGGCGCTGCCCTTGTACGCGACGCGGCCCTCGACCCCTTCGGGGACGAGCTTGTCCACGTTCATATCGGAGTCCTGGAAGTACCGGTCTGCGGCGCCCTGTTTCATGGCCGCGAGCGATCCCATGCCGCGATACGCCTTGTACGAGCGGCCCTGGTAGAGCTCGATGTCGCCGGGCGATTCATCGGTGCCCGCGAAAAGCGAGCCGAGCATGACCGCGTGCGCGCCGGCCGCGAGCGCCTTTGCGATGTCGCCGGAATAACGGATGCCGCCATCGGCGACGAGCGGGACGCCGCTTTTCGCCAGCGCGTCGGCGACGTTCTGGATTGCCGTGATCTGCGGCACGCCCACACCGGCGACGATCCGCGTCGTGCAGATCGAGCCCGGGCCGATTCCAACCTTCACGCCGTCGGCTCCGTGGTCGACGAGCGCCTTTGCACCGTCTCCGGTCCCTACGTTCCCGCCGATCACCTCCACCGCGGGATACTTCTTCTTGACCCATTGCACGCGGTCCAGCACGCCTTGCGCATGCCCATGCGCCGTGTCGACGACGAGCACGTCCGCGCCCGCTTCGATGAGCGCCTCCACGCGCTCCTCAGTGCCTTCGCCGACACCGACTGCCGCGCCGACGCGCAGCTTTCCCTGCGGATCCTTGCAGGCGTTCGGATGCTCGGTCTCCTTGAGGATGTCCTTGACCGTCACCAGCCCTTTGAGCTGCCAGTCCCCGTCGACCACGAGCACGCGCTCGAGCCGGTGCTCGTGCATCAGCCGCATCGCTTCCTCGCGGCTCGCGCCCTCCTTCACCGTCACCAGGCGCCGCTGCGGCGTCATGATGTCCTTCACCGACTGCTCGAGCCGCGTCTCGAACCGCAAGTCGCGGTTCGTGACGATGCCGACCACCTTGCCGCTCTTCACGACCGGGAACCCGGAGATCCGATGTTGTTTTTGCAGAGCCAGCACGTCCCGCACCGTCATTTCCGGAGTCACCGTCATCGGGTCGCGCAGTACGCCGGATTCGAACCGCTTGACCTTCGCAACCTCGGCGGCCTGCGCCTTGGGCTCCAAGTTCTTGTGGACGATCCCGATCCCGCCCTCCTGCGCGATCGCGATCGCCAGGCGCGCTTCGGTTACGGTGTCCATCGCGGCGGACACCAGGGGAATATTCAACTCGAGTTTTCGGGTGAGGCGGGTTTTCAGGGAAACTTCTCTCGGCAGGACGCGAGAGTGGGCGGGAAGGAGCAGGACGTCATCGAAGGTCAGCGCCTTCTGGATCATCCGCATGGATATCCTTTCACACAAAACGAGATTATACGCAAGCAAGCGTTTGACGGGAAGGGGAAAAATCGATAGCGTGAACGTGTCCTCCGCGACGGCCCCATGTGCGTTGATGCTCTGGAGAGGTGAACGATGCGAATTGCAGCGATAGCGACTTTCATGGCCCTTGCGCTCCTAGCGAGCGGAGCGCAGGCGCAGGTTCTTTGCTGGACGACCAAGGACGGCAAGCGCCAGTGCGGCGACACGCCGCCGCCCGGCGTCAAGGCGACCCCGATCGGCAGCCAGGCGGTGCCCGCGGCACCGGCCGCGCCGGCGGCTCCGGCCGCACCCGCTGACGCTGCGAAGAAGGCAGCGAAGCCTCCTCCCGACCCGGCAGAGGCGCAGAAAGCGAAAGAGAAGGAACAGCAGGCGAAGGAGCAAGCCGAGCAGAAGGCGCAGAATTGCGAGAGCGCGCGCAACGCCCTCCGCGCGCTCGAAAGCGGCCAGCGGATCTCGCGCGTCGGCACGGACGGCGAGCGCTACTTCCTGGACGAGCAGCAGATCGCGCAGGAAACCGAGCGCGCGCGCCAGGTCGTGCAAAAGAACTGCACCTAGTCGTATCCGTCTTTCCCGATCGCGGCACTTCGCGTTTTTCGAAGTGCCGCGAAACGCAGTAGTCAAATCCATAACCGACAGAAAGGTGTGCGTTTGCGCACACCTGTATCCCGGCGTTTCACGCTCCTTTCACGATCGCGCTCGTCCCGCGGGCTATAACGGCTGCACGCTCATTTGGGGGAAGCGCGGCCATGCACCTGCTCCTCGTTGACGGCCATCCGATGGCGCTGGAGGCGCTGGGCGCCCTGGCGAAAGGCTCCTTCGCCGGCGCCTGCGTGGATTCGGCGAGCGGCCTGAACGAGGCGCTGGAGAAGGCCCGCGACGCACCACGGGTCGATCTCGTGCTGCTCGATCCACGTCTGCCCGGCTGCTCGGGAATCGATGCGCTGCTGCGGTTGCGAGCGGAGTTTCCCGCGCTGCGGGTGCTGGTGGTCTCCGGGGATGAAGATGGCGATCGCGTCATCGCGGCCATGGAAGCCGGTGCCGCGGGATATGCGCTGAAGACGATCAAGCTTCCAGAGCTGACGGCAGTGATCCGGTTCGTCGCCGAGGGAGGGACGTATATTCCTCCCAAGGTGCTGCGAGAGGTCGCTTCGCGCCCCGCTGCGCGCGAGCACCGCAGCCGGCGCCCCACCGGCCGCCAGCTGGAAGTGCTTAAGCAGGTGGCCAAGGGACTTTCCAACAAGCAGATCGCCCGGATCCTCGGGATCTCGGAGGGGACCGTCAAGCAGCACATGCACGACGTCTGCGCGATGTTCGGCGTGTCCTCGCGGCTCGAGGCGCTCGGCGCGGCCACGCGGCTCGGCGTACGGCTCGACTAAGGACGCTTCCTAGCGCCGCTTGCGCCGGGCGCGCAAGCGCCTGGCTTCCATCGGTCCCATCGCGAGCGGCCGCAGAATCTCGACCCGGTCGCCGTCGCGCAGACGCTCGTCGGGACGGATCTCCCTGCCGAACCGCCCCAGCCGGATGCGGCGCAGATCAATCTCCGGATAGCGGGCGAGAACGCCCGACGCCTGGATCGCGTCGAGCGCGCGAGTGCCCTCCTCCACTTCCACGAGCGCCACGTCCTGCGTGCTCGCCCGGGCGTATACGACTTCAACGCGCAGGCTTGGCATACAGCCGCTCGGCGCGACGCGTGAACGCATCCACCATCGTTCCCGCAATGTGCTCGAACAATGGATCGAGCGCCGTCGCCAAGATCCGGTCGGCGAATTCGTAGGCGATCGCGAACTCGATCCTGGTTGCCGCCGTGCCCAGCGCCACGAATTTCCAGTGCGCCTCGAACCGGCGAAAAGGCCCCTCCAGCAGCCGCATGTCGATGCTCTTGCCCGGCGCGTTGGCGTTTTCGGTCGTGAACGACTGGCGAATGCCCGGCATGCCGACTTCGATGGTTGCCACCGTGCGCCCCGCAGCGCGCTCGCGAACGTGCGCGGCCATGCACCACGGCAGGAATTCAGGATACGACTCGATGTCTTCGACGAGATCGTAGACCTGCCGCGGGCTGCATTCGACCATCGCGGAGCGCGCGATGCGCCTCATGCGAGAATCGCCCCGTGGCGATCGCCCAGAACAAGAAGGCCTTCCACGACTACTTCGTCGAAGAACGCTACGAGGCGGGAATGGTGCTGCATGGCTGGGAGGTAAAAGCCATTCGCGCCGGGCGCGCGCAGATCAACGAGGCGTACGTGATCGTCAAGGACGGCGCATTGTGGCTCATCGGCGCACACGTGAGCCCGCTGCAGACTGCATCGACGCACGTCACCCCGGACCCCGCGCGCACGCGCAAGCTCTTGATGCACGCCGCGGAGATCAAGCGCCTCATCGGCCAGGTTGCGCAACGCGGCTACGCCCTGATTCCGCTCGACCTGCATTACACGAAGGGCCGCATCAAGCTGCAGATTGCCCTGGCGCGCGGCAAGCTCAAGCACGACAAGCGGGCGTCCGAGCGGGAGCGCGAATGGCAGCGGGAAAAGCAACAGCTCCTACGCCGGCACTGAGGTGCTGCGCGTCGTGCCCGCAGGCGCGCCAGCTTCGGCAAGCGCAAGCCAGGTGGACACCACGGTATCCGGGTTGAGCGACAGGCTGTCGATGCCTCGCTCCATCAGCCAGCGCGCGAGATCCGGGTGGTCCGAAGGGCCCTGCCCGCAGATGCCGACGTACTTGCCGTGCTTGCGGCACGCGCGTACCGCGAGCTCGAGCAGCGCCTTCACGGCGGCGTCGCGCTCGTCGAACGATTCGGCGACCAGTCCGGAATCCCGATCGATGCCAAGGGTGAGCTGGGTGAGATCGTTCGAGCCGATCGAGAATCCGTCGAAGTGCTCGAGAAACGCTTCGGCGAGGATTGCGTTGGACGGCACCTCGCACATCATGATCAGCCGCAGCCCGCGCTCGCCGCGCCCGAGGCCGTTCTCGGCCAGGAGCCGCACCACATCCTTCGCTTCGCCGACCGTGCGCACGAACGGCACCATGACTTCCACGTTCGTCAGGCCGAGCTCTTCTCGCACCTTGCGCAGTGCCGCGCACTCGAGCTCGAAGCAGGCGCGGAAGTCGGCCGCGAGGTAGCGTGCCGCGCCGCGAAAGCCGAGCATCGGATTCTCCTCGTCCGGCTCGTAGCGATCGCCGCCGAGAAGCTTGCGGTATTCGTTCGACTTGAAATCCGAGAGCCGCACGATCACCGGTTTCGGCCAGAACGCGGCGGCGATCGTCGCGATGCCCTCGACCAGCTTCTCGCGGAAGAACGATTGCGGATCGGCGTAGCCGCGCGCCGCGCGCTCCACCGCGGTCTTCAGCGCGCCCGGCAGCGACGGGTACTCGAGGCACGCCTTGGGATGCACGCAGATCTCGTTGTTGATGATGAACTCGAGGCGCGCGAGCCCGACGCCGGCGTTCGGCAGCTGGGCGAAATTGAACGCGAGGCGCGGGTTGCCGACGTTCATGGCGATCTTGAGCGGGATCGGCGGCATCTCGCCGATCTCGGCGGTCGCGACCTCGAACGGCAGCTCGCCTTCGTAGACGTTGCCGGTGTCGCCCTCGGCGCAGCTCACCGTGACCGGCTTGCCGTCGGGCAGCTTCTGCGTCGCATCGCCGCAGCCGACGACCGCGGGGATCCCCAGCTCGCGCGCGATGATCGCCGCATGGCAGGTGCGCCCGCCGCGGTTGGTGACGATCGCCGCCGCGAGCTTCATCACCGGCTCCCAGTTCGGGTCGGTCATGTCGGTGACGAGCACGTCGCCCTTCTGCACCGTCGACATCTTCGATGCGTCCTTCACCACGCGCACCGTGCCGGCGCCGATCTTGTTGCCGATCGCGCGCCCGGTCGCGAGCACGCGCCCGCGCTTCTGCAGACGAAAGCGCTCGCCCGCTTCGGCGGGCTGCTGCGAGCGCACCGTCTCGGGCCGGGCCTGCAGGATGTAGAGCCGGCGGTCTGCGCCGTCCAGCCCCCACTCGATGTCCATCGGACGACCGTAGTGGTTCTCGATCGTGCAAGCGATGCGCGCGAGCTCGAGGATCTGCGCATCGTCGAGCGAGAAACGGTTGCGCTCTGCATCCGGCGTGTCGATCGTTTTCGTCGAGCGGCCGGCGGAGGCCTTGCCGCCGAACACCATTCGCTGCAGTTTCGAGCCGAGGCTGCGCCGCAGAATCGCCGCGTGCCCTTGCGCGAGGAGCGGCTTGTGGACGTAGAACTCGTCCGGGTTGACCGAGCCCTGCACCACCGTTTCGCCCAGGCCCCACGACGACGTGATGAATACAACGTCGCGGAAGCCGGACTCGGTGTCCAGCGTGAACATCACCCCGGCCGCGCCCAGGTCGCTGCGCACCATCCGCTGCACCGCGGCCGAGAGGGACACCGCGCCGTGCTCGAAGCCGCGGTGCACCCGGTACGAGATTGCCCGGTCGTTGTAGAGCGAGGCGTAGACCTTGCGG
>DASYPC010000193.1:0-10751 GCA_036007105.1 Burkholderiales bacterium
AGGAGATCTTTCGGATCATCCGGCGCATCAACCAGGAGCAGGGCACGACGATCCTGCTGGTCGAGCAGAACGCGCACATGGCGCTCGAAGTCGCGAGCCACGGCTACGTGCTTGAAGTCGGCCGGATCGTCATGGATGATACGTGCGCGAAGCTCGCCGCGAAGGAAGACGTGCAGGAGTTCTACCTCGGCATGAAGGCGCAGGGCGTGAGAGGACAGCGCAGATGGAAAAAACGCAAGCAGTGGCGATGATCGACACGGTGCCGAAGATGTTCTGGCACGGGGTGCAGACGCGCGGCGCGAAGACGTTCTGCCGCCAGAAGGAGCTCGGCATCTGGCGTCCGCTCTCGTGGGAGGAGCTCGGCCGCATCGCGCGCGAGATCGGGATGGGGCTCGTGTCGCTCGGGTACGCGCCGGGCGACGTGGTGTCGATTCTCTCCAATACCAACAAGGAGTGGGTGTTTTCAGATCTCGGTGCGCTCGGTGCAGCCGGCGTGGTGAACGGCATCTATCCCACGGACGCCGCGGCGCAGGTGGAGTACCTGTTGACCGACTCGGGCTCGACGTTCGTCTTCGTCGAGGACGACGAGCAGCTCGACAAGGTGCTCGAGGTTCGCTCGCGCACTCCGAAGCTGAAGAAGATCTTCGTCTTCGACATGGACGGGTTGCTCGAGCTGTCCGATCCGCAGGTGCTGAGCCTTGATGCGTTGCGCCTGCTCGGCCGCGACTACGACCGGGCGCACGTGGGCGAGTGGGAGCGCAGGATCGGCCTGCGCAAGCCCGAGGATCTCGCGATCCTCGTCTACACGTCCGGGACGACCGGCAAGCCGAAAGGGGCGATGATTTCGCACGCCAACATCATCGCGACCGTGCACAGCTACCAGGAGTCGTTCCCGCAGACCGAGAGCGACGAGCGGATGGCGTTCCTGCCGCTCTGTCACATCGGTGAGCGGGTGGGCGGCGAGTACCACGGCCTCTTCGCGGGCGCAGTGCTGAATTTCGTCGAGAATCCGGATACGGTCCCGGAGAACGTGCGCGAGATCTCGCCGACGATCTTCACTGCGGTGCCGCGCGTGTGGGAGAAGTTCTATTCCGGCGTGCTGATCGGTCTCAAGCAGTCGAGCACGCTGCAGCAGTGGGCCTACAAGGTCGCGATCGGCATCGGCTACAAGCACGCGAAGTTGCGCGAGAAGGGGGAGCCGATTCCTCCCGGCCTGGCGGCTTCGTTCTGGTTGGCGCGCCTCTTCGTCCTCAACAACGTGCGCAAGCTGATCGGAGCGCACCGCGCGCGAGTGCTCGTGACGGGTGCGGCGCCGATCTCGCCGGACCTCGTTCGCTGGTACATGGCGCTCGGCCTCGACATGGGCGAAGTCTGGGGACAGACGGAATCCTGCGGCGCGGTTACTTCCAACCCGCGCGATCGAGTCAAGCCGGGCTCGATCGGCACGAAGATGGCACCGTCCGAGGTGAAGGTTTCCGCGGACGGCGAGCTCCTGATCCGCGGCCCGACGGTGTTCATGGGCTACCTCAATCAACCGGAAAAGACTGCCGAAACGCTGAAGGACGGCTGGCTTCACACCGGCGACGTCGGCCGGGTGGACGAGGACGGCTACTTCTACATCACCGACCGCATGAAGGACATCATCATCACCGCGGGCGGCAAGAACGTGACGCCCTCGGAGTTCGAGAACCAGCTCAAGTTCTCGCCCTTCATCACCGACGCCGTGGTGATCGGCGACAAGCGTCCCTACTTGGTCGCGCTCGTCATGATCGACCACGAGAACGTCGAGCGCTACGCGCAGGACCAGGCGATCCCGTTTTCAAACTTCGCGAGCCTGTGCCGCAGGCCCGAGATCCAGGAGCTGATCCAGGGCGAGCTCGACAAGGCCAACAAGCTCTTCGCCCGCGTCGAGCAGGTGAAGAAGTTCCGCCTGATCGAGCAGAAGCTCTCGCCCGAAGACGAAGAGCTCACGCCGACCATGAAGCTGAAGAGAAAGCTGGTGAACGAGAAGTACCGCGACCTGATCGAGTCGATGTACCTGAAGGAAGCCGCGTGAATGGTAGAGTAGTCATCGTAAGAAACCGGAGGAGGGAAACCATGAAAAAGCTGATCGTTGCGGGCGTGCTTGCGCTTGGCGCGCCGCTCGCACTGGCCCAGGTGCAGGGCGTTTCCAAGAACGAGATCGTGCTTGGGACCTCGCAGGACATGTCGGGACCGGCAGTGCCGTTCTCGAAGCCGGCGGTGAACGGCATGAAGATGCGCATCGACGAGATCAACGACTCCGGCGGAATCCAGGGCCGGAAGCTTCGCCTGATCGTGGAGGATCACGGCTACGATCCCAAGAAGGCGGTGCTCGCGGCGAACAAGCTCACGCAGAAGGACAAGATCTTCGCGCTGGTCGGCCCGCTCGGCACTCCGACCAATCTCGCCGCGATGCCAATCTACTTCGAGAAGAACGTCCCGCACCTCTTCCCGCTTTCGGCCGCCCGCGAGATGTTCGATCCGCTGCACAAGCTCAAGTATTCGACCGCCGCGACCTACTACGAGCAGATCCGCGTCGGCCTCAAGCGCCTCATCAAGGAGAAGGGTTACAAGCGCGTCTGCACCCTGTATCAGGACGATGACTTCGGCCTCGAGATCATGCGCGGCGGCGAGCAGGCGCTCAAGGAACTGGGCATGACGTACACCGAGCGCACGACCTACAAGCGCGGCGCGACCGACTTCTCGTCGCAGGTGCAGAAGATGCAAGGCGCGGGTTGCGAGGTCGTCGCCCTCGGCACGATCATCCGCGAAACCATCGGAACCATCGCCACGGCGCGCAAGCTCGGCTGGAACCCGGACTTCCTCGGAACCACCGCGTCCTACCTCGACTTGATCCACAAGCTCGGCGGTCCGGCGATGAACGGGATGTACACGATGGGGACGATGAACTATCCCTACGCGGATGACCCGTCAGCCAACGTGCGCAAGTGGTACCAGCAGTACAAGGAGAAGTTCAAGGAAGACCCGAACCTGTCCTCGGTGTACGGCTATCAGATCATCACGCTGTTCGCGACGGCCGCCGACAAGGCCGGTGCGAACCTGACCGTGGACACGCTGGTGAAGGCGCTCGACGGGCTCGTCGTGCCGCGCGACATGTTCGGCGCCGACGAAGTCCGGTTCACGGCCAAGAACCACCTCGGCACGAACCGGGCGAAGCTGTGCCAGATCCAGAGCCAGAAGTGGGTTTGCCTCACGGACTACATCACCGACTAAAAATGGGGTACGTCCCTATTTTCATCCGACGACGTAGGCGGCTGCTCCGGTAGAGATCAGCTCGCCTTCGTCGTTGGCGAGCTCCATGTGGGTGACCGCGATGCGGTTGCCCAGCCGCACGACCTTGGCCGTGGCAACGAAATGCTTGCCGCGGCCGGGCCTGAGGTAGTCGACCCGCAGGTCGATCGTGCCGATGTTGGGAAACGAAAGCTTCTCGCCCGGCTTGGGCTCCTTGGCGAGCGCCAGCATGAGCGCGAAGCCGCCGGTCGCATCGAGCACCGCCGAGATCACGCCGCCGTGCAGGATGCCGCGGCGCGCGTTGCCGACGAGCTCCGGCCGCATGTCGAAGCTCAGCTTCGGCGCTTTCGGATCCATCGACTCGAGCTTCAGGCCGAGCACCCGGTTGAACGGGATGTGCTCCTGGATGATGTTCGCGACCAGCGCCGCGTAGTCGGCTTTTGTCTTCATGACCACCCCAGCTGCCGCGCGGCAAGGTCCTTCATGATCTCCTCGGCTCCGCCGCCGATCTGCATCACTTTCACCTCGCGGTAGATCCGCTCGGCGCGCGTGCCGCGGATGAACCCTGCGCCGCCCAGCGTCTGCACCGCTTCGTCCGCGCAGAAACCCATCGCGCGCGTCGCGAAGTTCTTCGTCATCGCGAGCTGCGCGATCCAGCGCGGCTCGCGGGGCGCCTGAGTGAGCTTCCAGGCGGTGTCGTAGACGAGCGAGCGGGCGGCGTGCAGCCGGGTCTGCATCTCCACCAGCTTGTGCGCGATCACCTGGTGCTCGACGAGGCGCTTGCCGAACGTCGTGCGCTGCTGAGCCCACGCGAGGGCGTCGTCGACGCAGGCTTGTGCATAGCCGACCGCAGCCGCCGACATCCCGAGGCGCTCGGCGTTGAAGTTGCGCATGATGATCCGGAACCCGGCGTTCTCCTCGCCGATGAGGTTCGCGGCGGGCACGCGACAAGCGTCGAACCGCAGCGTCGCAGTGTCCGAGCACCACCAGCCCATCTTCTTCAGCGGGTAGCGCGAAAAGCCGGGCAGGTCGCGTTCGATGAGCAGCAGCGAGACGCCGGCCGCTCCCGGCCCGCCGGTCCGCACGGCCACCGTGTAGTAGTCGGCGCGTACGCCCGAGGTGATGAACGTCTTCTCGCCGTCGACGACGTACTCGCCACCCTCGCGCCGCGCGCTCGTCTTGAGGTGCGCGACATCCGACCCGCCGCCCGGTTCGGTGATCGCGAGAGCGCTGATTTTCTCGCCCGCGAGCACCGCGGGAAGCACCCGCGCCTTCAGCTCCGCGCTGCCGGCGTTGGCGACCGGAGGCGAGCCGATCTGGTGCGAGAAGAGACTCGCGTGCACGCCGCCCGAGCCGGCGAGCGCGATTTCCTCCGAGAGGACGACATGCATGAGGAGATCGGCCGGGGTGCCGCCGTACTCCTCCGGGAATCCGACTCCCAACAGTCCCGCGGCCGCCGCCTTGCGGTACATCTCGCGCGGAAATTCACCCGCCTCGTCCCAGTCGTTGACGTGCGGGACGATCTCGCGCGCGACGAAGCGCCGCATGGTCTCGCGGAACGCCTCGTGCTCCTCCGTGAGCGCCGGGTGCGCCTTCATGCAGGATCGAACTCGACGAGCAGCTGTCCCGGCGAGACCTGGGTCCCGGCCGAGACATGCACCGCTTTCACCTTCACCGGCCCCGGCAACGAAAGCCCATGCTCCATCTTCATCGCTTCGAGGACGACAAGCAGGCTCCCCGTGTCGAAGCGCTCGCCTACTTTTGCGTGCACGGCGACGACGCGGCCGTTCATCGGCGCTGCGAGCCGGCCGTCGCCGGCGTGTCCGGCGCGCATGGCGGGCGGCGCGAGGAGGGTGTTCTCGAGCCGGTAGCTTGCGCCGGCGCGCGCAACGTGAAGGACGTTTCCGTCGAGCGCGAAATGCACGACCTCTTCGCGTCCACCCGCTTCGATTCGCGCCGCGTGCCCGGCGACATCGAGAACGCGTACCGAAGCGTCGCCGCTTGCGAGCGCCACATCGGTCTTTGCGAAGCGAGCGCGCATCACGTGAGCCGGGTTGTTGCTCCAGCGCGTCCACTCGCGGAAGCCGGAAATGTGCGCAAGCAGCGCCACGGCAATCGCGTACGTGGATGCTTCCGGCTGTGGAGCGGCGAATTCATGCTGCGACAGGTACTGAGTCGTCGCCTCGCCGCGCGCAAACGAGTCTTCGCGCAGCACCGCGGCGAGGAACGCTTTGTTGGTCGGGACACCGAGCGCAACCGTCGCATCGAGCGCCTGCGCCAGCTTCTGCCGCGCCTCGTCGCGGCTCGCGCCATGGGCGATCACCTTCGCGATCATCGAGTCGTACCACGGCGGAATCTGTGAAGCGGATTCGAGGGCATGGTCCGTCCTCACCCCTGCGGCATGCAGCCATACGACGAGCGCCCCGGACTGCGGCAGGAAATCCTGCGCAGGATCCTCGGCACAGAGGCGCGCTTCGATTGCGTGCCCGGAGAAGCGGACCTGCTCCTGACGCAAGGGTAAAGCTTCGCCGCGCGCGACTCGCAGCTGCCACTCGACGAGGTCGAGGCCGGTGATCGCCTCGGTCACTGGGTGCTCGACCTGCAGGCGCGTGTTCATCTCCATGAACCAGAAGTGTCGGTCCGCGCCGAGCAGGAATTCGACGGTTCCTGCACCCACGTAGCCGACCGCGCGGGCAGCGGCGATTGCTGCCTTGCCCATCTGCTCGCGCAACGCAGCGTCCACGGCGGGAGAAGGGGACTCCTCGATCAGCTTCTGGTGGCGGCGCTGCACCGAGCAGTCCCGCTCGCCGAGGTGCACGACGTTTCCGTGCGCGTCGGCGAAGACCTGGACTTCTACGTGGCGCGCGCCGTCGAGTGCGCGCTCGATCAGCAAGCGGCCATCGCCGAACGCGTGCTCGGCTTCCGATCGCGCCTGCGCGAGCGCTCCGGCAAGCTCGCTTTGCGAGCGTACCAGCCGCATGCCGCGACCCCCGCCGCCTGCCGCCGCCTTCACCATGACCGGGTATTCGAGTTTGTCTTCCTCTACGTAGGTTGGGAGCACCGGAACACCCGCAGCGCTCATCAGGCGCTTCGCCTCTCCCTTGTCGCCCATCGCACGGATCGCCTCCGGCGGCGGCCCGACCCAGACCAGCCCGGCATCGAGCACTGCCTGCGCGAACGAGGCGCTCTCGGCGAGGAATCCGTAACCCGGATGAATCGCTTCGACGCCGCTTTGCTTCGCCGCCGCGAGGATCGAATCCACATTCAGGTAGGAGTCGCGCGGGACAGGTCCGCCGATGCAGACCGATCCGTCGGCTTCGCGCGCGTGGCGTGCGTCGCGGTCCGCTTCCGAATAGACCGCGATCGTGCGCAAGCCCATCGCGCGCGCGGTGCGCATTACGCGCAGCGCAATTTCGCTGCGGTTGGCGATCAGCAGCGAGCGGAACATTCCCTGCCGCTAGTCTTTCTTCACGTAGCGCGAGGGCAGGATGCCCATGTACTTGCAGATGATGCCGAGCATCACTTCGTCGGCGCCGCCGCCGATCGAGCCGAGACGGCCATCACGGTAGGCGCGCGAGGCCGGGTTGTCCCAAGTGAAGCCCATGCCACCCCAGTACTGCAGGCAGGCGTCCGAGACCTCGCGACGCAGGCGACCGCTCTTTAGCTTCGCCATCGAGGCCAGCTCGGTGACATCCTCGCCTGCGACATACATCTCGCAGGCCCGGTAGGTCAGCGCCCGCAGCGCCTCGATCTCGGTCTTCAGCTCCGCGAGACGGTAGTGGACGTACTGGAAGTCGAGCACCGACTGGCCGAACATCTTGCGCTCACGGATGTATTCGATCGTGTCGTTCAGCGTGCGCAGCATGCCGTTCACGGAGCTCGCCGCGGCCCAGAGGCGCTCTTCCTGAAATTGCTGCATCTGGTAGGTGAAGCCGAGGCCCTCCTCGCCGATGCGATAGCGCTGCGGCACGCGCACGTCGTCGAAGTGAATCAGGCCCGTGTCGGACGACATCATGCCGATCTTGCGGATCTTCTTCGCGACGCTGACGCCCTTCGTCTTCATCGGCAGGATGATCAGCGTCTTGTTCTTGTGGGGCGCGCCTTCGGAGGTGTTCGCGAGCAGGCACATCCAGTCCGCCTGCAGGCTGTTCGTGATCCACATCTTCGCGCCGTTGATCACGTAGTCGCCGCCGTCCTTGCGCGCTGTGGTCTTGATCGACGCCACGTCCGAGCCCGCGCCCGGCTCCTAGACGCCGATGCAGGTCACCATGTCGCCGGCGATCGCCGGAGCGAGAAATTCCTTGCGCAGCTCGTCGGAGCCGAAGCGTGCGAGCGCCGGCGTCGCCATGTCGGTCTGCACGCCGATCGCCATCGGCACGCCGCCGCAGCGGATCTGGCCGAGCGTCTCGGCGAACACCATCGAGTAGCTGTAGTCGAGCGCCGCGCCGCCGTACGCCTCGGGCTTCGTCAGCCCGAGCATGCCCAGATCGCCGAGCTTCTTGAACACTTCGTGCGCAGGAAACTGCTCCGCCTCCTCCCACGCGTCGACATGCGGGTTGATCTCGGCATCGATGAACCGCTTCATCGTGCGGCGGATCTCTTCGTGCTCCTGGCTGAACTTCATGGGCGCGCGTCCTTGATCGTCTCTGGTCGGGAGATAAGGTACTGCATTTATCATTATGGCAATTTGTTTTCGTAAAATGGCAAAAACGCGTTGAACGCCTCCGACGTTTCCCATACCTCCGGCCAGCTGCGCATCGGCCAGCCGGTGCAGCGCCTGGAGGATCAGGCGCTGCTCACGGGCGTCGGCCGCTTCATCGACGACCTCGATCTCCCCGGTGCCGTGCACGCGGTATTCGTGCGCTCGCCGCATGTGCATGCGCGCGTAGTGTCGTTGGATGTTTTGCCGGCGCTCGCTGCAAAAGGCGTGTTCGGCGTGTTCACCGCGGCGGACCTAAGCGCGGCGGGCATCGGCCCGATGCGGGTTAGGGTGCCGCAGACAAACCGCGACGGCAGTGCTGTACCCGAAGGTCGGCGTCCGGTGCTGGCCGAAGATCGTGTGCGCTTCGTCGGAGAGGCGGTTGCGATCGTGGTTGCGAAAACCGTGCGCGAGGCGCGCGACGCGGCCGAACTTGTCGAAGTCGGCTACGAGGAACTGCCGCCGGTCACCGATCCGCGCGCCGCAGTCGCAGCCGGCAAGCTGGCTCTTCACTGGGAGGGCGGTGACCGCAAGGCGTGCGATGCTGCTTTTGCGCGCGCGGCGCACGTCACGAAGCTGGAACTCAAGATAAACCGGGTATCGGCCGCGCCCGTCGAGCCACGCGGTGCGGCAGGTTTGTTCGATCCAGCGACCGGACGCTACACCCTGCATGCGCCTACCCAGGGCAGCAAGGCGATTCAGGCCGACATCGCGTCTACCGGCCTCATCGACGATCCGAGCGCCCTGCGCGTGGTGACGCCGGATGTCGGCGGATCCTTCGGCGTGAAGATTTCCGCTTACCCGGAAATGGTGGCGGTGCTGCACGCCGCGAGAAAACTCGGACGCCCGGTGAAGTGGTACGCCGATCGCTCGGAAGCGTTTCTTGCCGACGGCGCGGCGCGCGACCACTGCGTTGAAGGCGAGCTCGCGCTCGACGCGCGGGGGCGCTTTCTCGCCGTACGCGCGCGCCTCGTTTCCAATACCGGCGCGTACATCACCGTGAGCGCGATGAACATTCCTACTTCGGGCGGCAGCCGATGCATCACCGGCGTGTACGCGCTGCCGTGCTATCACGTCGAAACGCGCATCGCGTTCACGAATACCGTGCCCGTGGTCGCCTACCGGGGCGCGGGCAAGCCCGAGTTTACGTACCTGATCGAACGCCTGGTCGACGCCGCCGCCCGCGAAACCGGACGCGACCGCGCGGACCTTCGCAGACTGAACATGGTGCGGCCCGAGCAGATGCCCTGGACCACGCCGGTGGGGTTGGTGTTCGATTCGGGCGAATTCGAAAAGAACATGACCGACGCGCTCAGGCTCACCGATCGCGCCGGCTTCGAGTCGCGGCGTGCTGCTTCGGCGGCGCGCGGCCTGCTTCGCGGGTACGGGTTCTCCGTGTACCAGGAGCCGGACGGCTACTACGAAAGCCATGTCGGCACCGTGTTCGACGCGTCCGGCGATCTTACGCTCGCCCTCAGCGCCACGGCCAATGGACAAGGGCACAAGACCACGTTCAAGCAGATCGCCTCGCAGCAACTCGGGCTGCCGCACGAGCGCATCCGGTTTGTTTCGGGCGACAGCGACCTCACGGGCGTGGGCATCGGATCGGTCGGTTCGTGCGAAACGACCGTGACCGGCACGGCAATCGTGCATTGCGCACGTATCCTCGTTGAGAAGGGACGCCTGATCGCGGGCCACCTGCTCGAAGCGCCGGCCGCCGACGTGGAGTTCGAAGTCGGCGAGGCGGGCGGGTCGTTCGTGGTTGCCGGCACCGACCGCCGCGTGAGCATCATCGACGTCGCGCGCGCGGCACACTCGGCCGATTTGCCGCCTGAAATTGCGCCCGGGCTTGGGGCGGACGATTTCTACAAGCCGACGACCTACAGTTTTCCGTCGGGCTGCCACGTTTGCGAGGTCGAAGTCGATCCTGAAACGGGTCATGTGGAGCTGCTTGGCTACACCGCAGTCAACGATTTCGGCGTGGTAGTGAATCCGCTCCTGCTCGAAGGGCAGGTGCACGGCGGCGTCGCGCAAGGCATCGGCCAGGCGCTTATGGAGGAACTCGCCTACGACCCGCGCTCCGGCCAGCTGCTGGCCGGGAGCTTCATGGACTACGCACTGCCGTACGCTGGAGACTTGCCGTCGTTCGGCTGGGCGAGAAACGAGGTACCTTGCAAGACCAACCCGCTGGGCGTGAAGGGTGTCGGCGAATCCGGCTGTACGGCGTCGCTTGCGTGCGTCATGAGCGCGGTCATCGATGCGCTCGCAGTGCGCGGCGTCACCGCGCTCGACATGCCGGCGACGTCGGAGCGGATCTGGCGGGCGCTTGCCGAAGCCGGACGCTGATTGCGGTCAGGGATAGATGGATTCTCTTATCCGGCTGCAGGGTCAGGGCCTCGCGACGCCGAACTGGACCGGCCGCAGGCTGCGCGCGTCCGCATCCTTGCAGATCGTCAGCGCGAGGCCGAGGACGTTGCGCGTGTCGCGCGGGTCGATGATGCCGTCATCGAGCATGAGCCCGCTCGTAATGAACGCGCTTTGCTGGCGCTCGAAGTTCTCGATGATGCGCTTCTTCAGGTCCTGGATCTTCGCGTCGTCGACCGGCAGTCCTTTGCGCCGCGCGCCGCCTTCCATCACGATCGCCATCGTGAGCGCCGCTTGCTCGGCCCCCATCACCGCCGTCTGCGCGTTCGGCCAGGAAAAGAGGAAGCGCGGGTCGTAGGCGCGGCCGCACATGCCGTAATTACCCGCGCCGAACGACGCGCCGCACATCAGCGTG
>DASYPC010000194.1:0-8835 GCA_036007105.1 Burkholderiales bacterium
GTGCGCGTGATCGTGGTGCGCGCGTCCGACGCACCGACCTACGTTCAATACGGCGCCGCGGACCTCGGCATCGCCGGGCAGGACGTGCTCGCCGAGCATGGGGGCGCGGGGTTGTACCAGCCGCTCGATCTCGGAATCGCGGCGTGTCGCATGGTGGTGGCCGTTCGAAAGGGGTTCGATTACGAGGCTGCAGTGCGCCAGGGCGCGCGCCTGCGGATCGCGACCAAGTATGTGCAGACAACGCGGGAGCATTTCGCGGCAAAAGGCGTGCACGTCGATCTGATCCGGCTGTACGGCTCGATGGAGCTCGCGCCGCTCACCGGCCTTGCCGATGCGATCGTTGATCTCGTCGCGACCGGCCGCACGCTGAAAGACAACGACCTGGTTGCGGTCGAGGAGATCATGCCTATCTCGGCGCGCCTGATCGTCAACCAGGCGGCATTGAAGACCAAGCGCGCACAGCTGCAACCGCTGATCAGCGCGCTTTCCAGGGCGGCGCGCACGTGAAGCTGCGCAGGCTTTCGACTCGTGCGGCGGGCTTCGAGAATGAGCTCGCAGCCCTCACGCGGTACGAGGTCGCGCAGGACGAGGCGATCGAATCCCTGGTGCGCGGCATCATCGCGGACGTGCGGGCACGCGGTGACGTGGCGCTGCTCGAGCATGCACGACGCTACGACCGGATCCCGGCGAGCGCGCTCGCCGAACTCGAGATTCCGCGTACTGCCCTCGCTTCGGCGTTCGCGTCGCTCGCCGCGCCGCAGGCCGAGGCTTTGCTCGAGGCGGCAGCTCGCATCCGGCGCTACCACGAGCGCCAGCTCGCCGCGTCGTGGGACTACACCGAGGAGGACGGAACCCTGCTCGGCCAGAAGATCACCGCGCTCGACCGGGTCGGCCTGTACGTGCCCGGCGGCAGGGCGGCATATCCGTCCTCGGTGCTGATGAACGCACTGCCGGCCCGGGTTGCCGGCGTACGCGAACTGATCATGACGAGCCCGACGCCGCCGGGACAAGGAAACGCGCTTGTGCTCGCTGCTGCGCACCTTGCCGGCGTCGACCGGGTCTTTGCGATCGGCGGGGCGCAGGCGATCGCCGCGCTTGCCTACGGGACCGCCACCGTGCCGCGCGTGGACAAGATCGTCGGGCCCGGCAATGCTTATGTCGCGGCCGCGAAGCGCCAAGTCTTCGGCGCAGTCGGCATCGACCTGATCGCGGGCCCATCGGAAATCCTCGTGATCTGCGACGGGCAGACGGATCCGGAGTGGGTCACGCTCGATCTTTTCTCGCAAGCCGAGCACGACGAAGCCGCGCAGGCGATCCTGCTTTCGCCCGACGCCGGCTTTCTCGATGCGGTACAGGCCGCGGCCGAGCGGCTCCTGCCGCAGATGCCGAGGCGCGCGGTGATTGAAGCATCGCTCGCGGCACGCGGTGCGCTGATCGAAGTGCGCGACCTGGAGGATGCGTGCGAAGTCGCCAACCGCGTGGCGCCGGAACATCTGGAGCTGTCGGTCGAGGATCCGCACGCGCTCTTGCCGAAGGTGCGCCATGCGGGGGCGATCTTCCTCGGGCGATGGACCTCGGAGGCGATCGGCGACTACTGCGCAGGACCCAATCACGTGCTGCCGACCGGCGGCACCGCGCGCTTTTCATCGGCGCTCGGCGTCTACGACTTTCAGAAGCGCACGAGCCTCATCGGCGTGTCGCCCGAGGGGGCCGCACGCCTCGGGCGCATCGCGGCGACTCTGGCCGAGGGCGAAGGCCTGCAGGCGCACGCCCGCTCTGCAGCGGCGCGGATCCGATGAAGCCCGCAGACCTCGTCAGGCCCGAGATCCTCGCGCTCAGCGCCTATCACGTCGCCGATGCCGAAGGAATGGTGAAGCTCGACGCGATGGAGAACCCGTACCGCCTGCCGGAGCACCTGGCGCGCGAGCTCGCTGCGCGCCTCGCGCGGGTGGAAATCAACCGCTACCCGAATCCTGCGGCACCGCGCCTGCGCGCCCGGCTCGCCGAGGCGATGCAGATTCCCGCGGGCTGCGAGATCGTGCTCGGCAACGGCTCCGACGACCTGATCCAGATCATCACGTTCACGCTTGCGCGTCCCGGGGCCGTGATGCTGACGCCCGAGCCGACCTTCGTCGTCTATCGGATGAATGCGAACCTCGCCGGGATGCGCTTCGTGGGCGTGCCGCTACGACCCAGCCTCGAGCTCGATCTCGAGGCTACGCTCGCCGCGATCCGCGCCGAGCAGCCTGCGCTCGTATTCCTCGCCTATCCGAACAATCCGACCGGGGTGCTGTACGACGAAGGACAGGTCGCGGAAATCATCCGCGCGGCGCCCGGCCTCGTAGTGCTCGACGAGGCCTATCACGTGTATGCGCGCCGCTCGTTCCTGCCGCGCATCGCGGAATTCGAGAACCTCGCCGTGATGCGCACGGTCTCCAAAATGAGCCTCGCCGGGCTGCGCCTGGGATACCTCGTCGCGCGCCCCGAATGGACGGTGCAGCTCGACAAGGTGCGCCAGGTCTACAACGTCAACGTGCTCACGCAGGCCGCGGCTGAATTCGCACTCGAGCACTTCGACGTCCTCCGGGAGCAGGCTGAGCGAGTTCTCGCCGAGCGGCCGGGCGTCGGCGAGGCGCTGGCCGCGCTTCCGGGAACCACGGTGTATCCATCGCAGGCGAATTTTTTCCTGGTGCGCGTTCCCGACTCGGACCGCGCGTACCAGCGCCTGCGTGCGCAGGGCGTGCTGGTGCGCAACTTCAACGGTGCGCACCCGATGCTCGCCAACTGCCTGCGGGTCACGGTCGGCACGCCCGAGGAAAACCGTATACTGATCACCGCGATGCGAGAGGCGCTGACGTGAGGACTGCCGAAGTCGAACGCAACACCAGGGAAACGCGCATCCGCGTGCGGCTCGACCTCGACGGTACCGGCAGCGCGCGGCTTGCGAGCGGGATCCCGTTTCTCGATCACATGCTGGATCAGCTGGCGCGCCACGCGCTCATCGACCTCGAGGTCGAGGCGAAGGGCGACCTCGAGATCGATGCGCACCATACCGTGGAGGACATCGGCATCACGCTCGGCCAGGCCTTCGCGCGCGCGATCGGCGACAAGGCGGGTGTGCGGCGCTTCGGCCACGCCTATGTCCCGCTCGACGAAGCGCTGTCGCGCGTGGTGATCGATTTTTCGGGCCGCCCCGGCCTCGAATACCACGTTCCCTTCACGCGCGCGCTGATCGGGGAATTCGACGTCGACCTGGTGCATGAATTCTTCCAGGGCTTCGTCAACCACGCGCAGGTCACGTTGCACGTCGACAACCTGCGCGGCGATAACGCGCATCACCAGTGCGAGACGATATTCAAGGCGTTTGCGCGCGCGCTGCGCATGGCGAGCGAGCGCGACCTGCGCACCCAGGGCGCCGTGCCTTCGACCAAGGGTTCGCTGTAGAACCTCCCGCTGTGCCATGAAGATCGCGGTGGTGGACTACGGCATGGGGAACGTGCACTCGGTGTCGAAGGCGCTGCAGCGCGTCGCGCCCCAATCGCAGGTGCTCGTCACGGCGGATCCTGAGGCCATCAGAGCGGCCGATCGGGTCGTCGTGCCCGGCCAGGGAGCCCTTCCCGATTGCATTCGCGAGCTTGGGGCGAGCGGCGCCCGCGAGGCGGTGCTCGAGGCCGCGCACGACAAGCCGTTTCTCGGCACCTGCGTCGGCATACAGATGCTCTTCGAGCGCGGCGAAGAGGGCAACGTTGCGGGGCTCGGGGTACTGGCAGGAACCGTACCGCGCTTCCCCGCGTCGCGCATGCAGGGCCTCAAGGTTCCGCACATGGGCTGGAACAACGTAGCGCAAGAGCGTGAGCATCCGCTCTGGCGAGGAATCCAAAACGGGGCGCGCTTCTATTTCGTGCACAGCTATTTTCCAGCCCCGCGCGATCCCTCGCTCACCACGGCCTCCTGTACGTACGGCGTGGTCTTTACCTGCGCGGTCGCCCGGGATAACATCTTTGCCGTGCAGTTCCACCCGGAAAAAAGCCAGTCCGCCGGATTGCAACTTCTTTCCAACTTCGTCGACTGGCGGCCCTGACTCGCTGACGCACTGCCAGCCTTGAGGCAGCTTCGATCGTCTCGGGCGTTTCCCATGCTGATCATCCCGGCAATTGACTTGAAGGACGGTCGCTGCGTGCGTTTGCAGCAGGGACGCATGGAAACGGCGACCGTTTTCTCGGAGGACCCCGTCGCGATGGCGCGTCACTGGTCGGGCGAGGGTGCCCGGCGCCTGCACATCGTCGACCTGAATGGCGCGATCGCCGGCCGCCCGAAGAACGAAAAGGTGATCCGCGAGCTGATCCGCGCGGTCGGCGACGCCACTCCGATCGAGATCGGCGGCGGCATTCGCGACCTCGACACGATCGAGAGCTATCTGGACGCCGGCGTCGGGTACGTAATCATCGGCACGGCGGCGGTCAAGAACCCCGGGCTGTTGCACGACGCGTGCTATGCGTTTCCCGGGCACATCATCGTCGGCCTGGACGCAAAGGACGGCAAGGTCGCGGTGGAAGGCTGGTCGAAGATGACCGGGCACGACGTCGTCGACCTGGCGAAGAAGTTCGAAGACTATGGCGTGGAGGCACTCGTATACACGGACATCGGGCGCGACGGCATGCTCAGCGGCGTGAACATGGAGGCGACGCTCAAGCTCGCGCGCGCGATCAAGATTCCGATCATCGCGAGCGGCGGCCTGAACAGCGTCGAAGACGTGCAGCAGATCTGCGCGACGCTCGTACCCGAGGGCGTGGTTGGCGCAATCGCCGGCCGGGCGCTCTACGAAGGCAAGCTGGATTTCAAGCAAGCCCAATCGGCCGCCGACAAGGCGGTCGGCGGAACCGGAACCTAGTCATGGGGCTTGCCAAGCGCGTGATTCCCTGCCTGGACGTGACCGCGGGCAGGGTCGTAAAGGGCGTGAATTTCGTCGACCTGCGCGACGCCGGCAATCCCGTAGAGGTAGCCGCGCGGTACGACCGCGAAGGCGCGGACGAGCTCGCGTTCCTCGATATCACCGCAACCTCCGATGGGCGTGACATCCTCCTGGAAGTCATCGAGAGAGTCGCCGAGCAGGTGTTCATTCCGCTCACGGTTGGTGGCGGTGTACGCCGTGTAGAAGACATACGACGCTTGCTCCACGCCGGGGCGGACAAGATTTCGGTAAACACGGCAGCAGTACAAGACCCGGACTTGGTCCGCCGGATGGCGGACAAGGTCGGCAACCAGTGCATCGTGGTCGCGATCGACGCGAAGCGCCGGGCGGACGGCACTTCATGGGAGGTCTACACGCATGGCGGGCGGAAACCCACGGGGCTCGATGCAGTGCAATGGGCACGGCGCATGACCGAAGCGGGAGCGGGGGAGATCCTGCTCACCAGCATGGACCGCGACGGGACGCGCGACGGGTTCGATCTCGAGCTGACGCGCGCGGTCGCAGACGCAGTCAGCGTTCCGGTCATTGCGTCCGGCGGTGTCGGCACGCGCGAGCACCTCGCGCAAGGCGTGCTCGAGGGTGGAGCGAGCGCGGTTCTCGCGGCGAGCGTTTTTCACTTCGGCGAGTTCAGCGTGCGCGAAGCGAAGGAGCACATGCGGCTGCGCGGGATCGAGGTCCGGCTGTGAGTGCGTGGCTCGACCAGGTGAATTGGGACCGTGACGGGTTGGTTCCGGCGATCGCGCAGGACGCAGCGAGCGGCCGCGTTCTGACGCTCGCCTGGATGAATCGCGAGGCGCTCGCCGAAACCGCCAAGCGAGGCGAGGCCGTGTACTGGTCGCGCTCCCGCGGCCGGCTGTGGCACAAGGGCGAGGAATCGGGTCACGTGCAGCGCGTGGTGGAGCTGCGCCTGGACTGCGATTCGGACGCCATCCTGTTGCGTGTCGAGCAGGCGGGCGGGATCGCCTGCCACACCGGTCACGAGCGCTGTTTCTTTCACAAGCTCGAGCAGGAAAAATGGGTGGAGACCGACCCGGTGCTGCGCGACCCGTCGCTGATCTACGCAAAGAAATGAAACCTGGACTCTACGAGACGCTCGAGCGCATTGCCGCGGTGATCAATGCGCGCAAGGGAGGTGACGCCACCAAATCGTACGTCGCGCGCCTGCTCGCCGAGGGCGAGGACGCGGTCCTCAGGAAAGTGGGCGAGGAGGCGACCGAGGTGATCCTCGCCGCCAAGTCGGGCGAGCGCCTCGAGCTCGTGCGCGAGACCGCCGACCTGTGGTTCCACTGCCTGATTCTCCTCGCCCGCAATGGGCTGGGTCCCGCCGATGTGCTTGCGGAGCTGCACCGGCGCGAGGGGATCTCCGGCATCGACGAGAAGGCCGCTCGCAAGCACAGCAAGAAGGAGGGCAGGAAATGAGCAGCGACCCGAGCTGCATCTTCTGCAAGATCGCCCGGGGCGAGATCCCGGCGAAGAAGGTCTACGAGGACGAGGACATCTTCGCGATCCACGATATCCGCCCGCAGGCGCCGGTGCACCTGCTGGTCGTCCCGAAAGAGCACGTCGCGACACTGTACGAAGCCGGGATGGCGCAGCATCAGGCGCTCGGCAAGATGCTCGCGCTCGCCGGAGAGTTGGCCCGCAAGGAGGGGGCGACGGAAGGCTTCCGCATCATCCTGAACACCGGCCGGGTCGGACATCAGGAGGTGTATCATGTACATATGCACATCCTCGGCGGGCCAGAGCCGTTGGGCTCGATGCTGTCGAGGAGGAAATAGCCGCACACAGGAGGTACTATGGGTTCGTTCAGCATCTGGCACTGGCTGATCGTCCTGGTCATCGTGATGTTGATCTTCGGCACGAAGAAGCTGCGCAACATCGGCGCGGACCTCGGCGGCGCTGTGCGCGGGTTCAAGGACGGCATGCGCGAGGGCGGCGACAAGGCGGCCGAAGGCGCTGCGCCGCAGGTCACGGGCAAGACGGTCGAGGGCGAGGTCAAGGGCAAGACCGAGACCCGGGCCTGACGCGTTCCCGCGTTTCGATGAACGGGCGCCTGCGGGCGCCCTTTGCGTCTCTGGAGCGGCATGTTTGACATCGGTTTTTCCGAGCTGCTGGTGATCGGCGTGGTCGCGTTGATCGTGATCGGGCCGGAACGGCTGCCGCGCGTGGCGCGTACGATCGGCCACTTGATGGGCCGCATGCAGCGCTACGTGGCCGACGTCAAGGCCGACATCGACCGCGAGGTCGAGCTCGAGGAGCTGCGCAAGATGCGCGACTCGGTGCAGCAGGCGGCGACGAACATCGAGAGTTCGGTGCAGTCGGAGCTCAACAAGGCTGAAACCGAGCTCAATCAGGCGGCCGCTGCGGCAAGCGGCGAGGTTTCGCCGGCGCCAGAGCAGCCGGCGCCGGCGATCGAGGAAAAGAAGAGCGTTTCGCCGGCGCAAGAACCCGCGCCGGCGATCGTAGAAAAGAGCAAATGAGCACGCAGGACACGTTCATCTCCCACCTGATCGAGCTGCGCGACCGGCTGCTGCGCGCGATCGTCGCGGTTGCCGTGCTATTCGTCATCCTGTTTTTCTGGCCCGGTTCCGGAGCGATCTACGACTTCCTTGCGCAGCCGCTGATGCGGGCGCTGCCCGAGGGCTCGAAGATGATCGCCACCGGGGTGATCACGCCGTTCATGGTGCCGATGAAGGTCACCGCGCTGGTGGCGTTCATGATTGCGCTGCCGTACGTGCTTTACCAGGCCTGGGCGTTCATCGCCCCTGGACTGTACGAGCACGAGAAGAAGCTCGCGCTGCCGATGATCGTCGCCGGCTCCGCGCTCTTTCTCGTCGGCGTCGCGTTCTGCTACTACTTCGTCTTCGGCACGGTCTTCCGTTTCATCAATGATTTTGCGCCGAAGTCGATCACGCCGGCGCCCGACATCGAGGCGTACTTCAGCTTCGTGATCACGATGTTCCTCGCGTTCGGCGTGACGTTCGAGATCCCGATCGTGCTGATCATCCTGGTGCGCGCGGGCGTCGTCAGCGTGGAGAAGCTGCGGGACGCGCGGCCGTACTTCATCGTCGGCGCGTTCGTCGTCGCGGCGATCGTCACGCCGCCCGACGTCCTGTCCCAGCTCATGCTCGCGGTGCCAATGTGCCTGCTCTACGAGGCCGGGCTTTTCTTCGCCCGCTTCGTCAAGAAGCGCGAGGGCGCCTCCGACTACAAGCCGCTGAACGAGAACGAGATGGAACGCGAGTTGGATCGGGCGGACCGCTGAGCCGCCGCTCGAGCCGGAGCAAACGGGCCAATAGAGGCGTGCCGCTCGAATGAAGCGGCGCTCATTCCTGCTCGGAGCGCCGGCACTGCTGGTTGCGGTGGGCGTGCGGGCGCAGCCGGCCAAGCGCGTGTACCGGATCGCGATCCTGGACGACGCCGTGGAAAGCTCCCGAGCCGAGCAATGGAGACTGCTCCGCAATCGCCTTCGGGACCTGGGGCTGATCGAAGGCAAGGACGTGGTCTACGAGACACGCTACGCGCGGAGATACGGAGCGGCTGCCTGCGCTCGCGGCGGAACTCGTGGGGCTCAAACCCGACATCCTTGTTACCACTGGCACACCGTCGACAAGCGCCCTGATCAAGGCGACCTCGAGCATCCCCATCGTCTTCACCAATTCCGGGGATCCGGTTCGCATGGGCCTCGTCGCAAGCCTGGCGCGGCCCGGCGGCAATGTGACAGGAATCTCGATCATGACTGCCCAGATCGGAGGAAAGCAGTTCGAATTGCTGCGTGAACTGTCTCCCGCTGCGATTCGGTTTGCCTATCTGGGCGACGCATCGAGCAAGTCGTCGGTGGGGGTGTTCCGTCAGATCGAGGC
>DASYPC010000195.1:0-3580 GCA_036007105.1 Burkholderiales bacterium
TCCTGCCGGCCGGCCTGCTCTCCGGAGGGCAAAAGCAGATGCTCGCGATTTCGCGCGCCATGGTCGAGCCGCGCAAGCTCGTGCTGGTGGACGAGCCCACCAAGGGCCTTGCGCCCTCGATCATCAACAACCTGATCGAAGCGTTCGGCGAGCTGAAGAAGACCGACACCACGATCCTGATGGTCGAGCAGAACTTCCACGCCGCGCGCTCGCTCGGCGACTCGGTCGTGGTGATGGATTCCGGCCGCATCGTGCATTCGGGTCGCATGGCCGACCTCGCAGCAAACGAAGCGCTGCAGACCCGGTTGCTGGGTCTGTCTCTGGAGACTCATCAGTGAGCGCCGACGATACGGCGCTGCCGCAGGCGCGCATCGACCTGATTCCCCTCGCGCTGGTGGGCGCAATCGCGCTCGCAGCGCTGGCGATGATCGGCAGTGGCTCGACGTGGGTGACTCTTACCGTCGCGGGGCTCGCGATGGGCCTGCTGATCTTCATCATGGCGTCCGGCCTGACGCTCGTCTTCGGGCTGATGGACGTGATGAATTTCGCGCACGGCTTGTTCATCGCGATCGGCGCGTATGTCGCGGTGTCGGTCATGCGAGTGTTTTCGGGCAGTGCGGGCGCGGAAAGCTTCCTCGCCAACCTCGGTGCGATCGCGCCTGCGCTCGTCGCCGCGATCATCGTCGCAGGACTGCTCGGACTGTTCTTCGAGCGGGTGATCATCCGGCCGGTCTACGGCCAGCACCTGAAGCAGATCCTCATCACGACCGGCGGGATGATCGTCGCCGAGCAGCTCATCCACGTGCTGTGGGGACCCGACCTTCTGCCGCTGCCGCGCCCGGCCACGCTGCGCGGCTCGTTCCTCGTCGGCGACATCGCGTTCGAGAAATTCCGCCTGATCGCAGTGGTGATCGGCCTCGCGATTTTCGTCGCGCTGATCGTGCTGCTCAATCGGACCAAGATCGGCCTGCTGATCCGCGCCGGCGTCGAGAACAAGGAGATGGTAGAGGCGATGGGCTACCGCATACGGCGGCTGTTCGTCGCAGTGTTCGTCGCCGGTGCCGCGCTCGCCGGGCTGGGCGGTGCGCTTTGGGGCATGTACCAGGAAAGCGTCACGGCGTCGATCGGCGCGCAGATGATGGTGCTGATCTTCATCGTCATCATCATCGGCGGCCTCGGCTCCGTCGGCGGCTGTTTCGTCGGCGCGCTGCTCGTCGGGCTGGTCGCGAACTACGTCGGGTATCTGTCGCCGAAGATCGCGCTCGGCTCCAACATCCTGCTGATGGTGATGATCCTGCTGTGGCGCCCTCAGGGCCTCTACCCGATGAGCAAGCAATGATCGATACGCTCCTTTCGGGCGATCGCCCCCGCAGCCGCGTTCTCGCGGTGGTGCTCGCCGCGATCCTCGTCTGCCTCGCCGCCGCACCGTTCCTGTTTCCGGGTACGCGCGCGCTCGACGTGGCGGCCAAGGTGTGCGTATTCGTGCTCCTTGTCGCGAGCTACGACCTGCTGCTCGGCTACACCGGCATCGTCTCGTTCGCACACACGATGTTCTTCGGCATCGGCGGGTACGGCATCGCGATCGCGACCACGCGGCTCGACCCGACCTGGGGTGCGATCGCGCTCGGCATGGCTGCAGCCCTCGCGATCTCGCTCGTTCTGTCGTTCCTGATCGGCCTTTTTTCGCTGCGCGTCAAGGCGATCTTCTTCGCCATGATCACGCTGGCGGTCGCGTCGTTCTTCGCGATCCTCGCTTCGCAGCTCTCCAACCTCACCGGGGGCGAGGACGGGATCACGTTCAAGGTGCCCGAGCTGCTGCGCCCCGGATTCCGTCTGCTCGAAGAGCCGCTGCTCGGCGTCGTCGTCGGCGGGCGGCTGATCACGTATTACCTGGTGTTCGTCGCCGCGCTGCTGCTCTTTCTCGCGCTGCTGCGTACGGTGAATTCGCCGTTCGGCCGGGTACTGCTTGCGATTCGCGAGAACGATTTCCGCGCCGAGGCGCTTGGCTACCGGACCGTCATCTATCGCACGATCGCCAACTGCCTCGGTGCCGCCGTGGCGACGCTCGCCGGCGTCCTATACGCGCTGTGGCTGCGCTACACCGGTCCGAACACCACGCTCGACTTCGCGATCATGATCGACATCCTGCTGATGGTCGTCATCGGCGGAATGGGGACGATGTACGGCGCGGTGCTCGGCGCGACGATCTTCGTCGTCGCGCAGAACTACCTGCAGGATCTGATGAAGCTCGCGAGCGACGCGGCAAAGGGAATCCCGCTCCTTCCCGACCTGCTGCATCCCGACCGCTGGCTGCTGTGGTTCGGCGTGTTGTTCGTGCTTTCGGTCTACTACTTTCCGCGCGGCATCGTCGGCCAGCTGCGCGCGTGGCGCGCATGAGCTTCAAGTCCCGCTACCTCGTGTGCGAGGACCGCGAGATCCACTACACCGAGTGGGGCGCGGGCAACGCCGAAACCGTGATCGCGTGGCACGGCCTCGCGCGCACCGGGCGCGACATGGATGAGATCGCCGCACACCTCGCGCCGCGCTACCGCGTGATCTGCCCCGATACGGTCGGCCGCGGCCTGTCGCAGTGGAGCCCGCAAGCCGAAAAAGAATACTGCCTGGCCTTCTACGGCCGGGTCGCGGTGTCGCTTGCGGACCAGCTCGGGCTCACTGCGTTCCATTGGCTCGGCACGTCGATGGGCGGAGCGCTCGGCATTCACCTGGCCGCAGGTCCCCTGAGGGGCAGGATCCGGCGCCTCGTGCTGAACGACATCGGCCCGAAGCTCGGCGAATCGGCAGTGCAGAGGATCCGCAGCTATGCCGGCAATCCGGCACAATTCGACCGCATGAGCGAGCTGGAGGGCTACTTCCGCACGATTTACAAGCCCTACGGGTGGTTGTCGGACGAGCAGTGGCGGCGCCTCACGCAGACCTCCGCGCGGCGCACCGCGGACGGCAAAGTGACGCCGCACTACGACCCGAAGATGGTGCTGCAGTTCGAGTGCCATCCGGACGATTACGACCAGTGGGATGAATGGGATGCGATCGACGTGCCCACGCTGTGCCTGCGCGGTGAGACGTCCGACCTGCTGCTCGCGGACGTTGCGGAGGAAATGCGCAAACGCGGGCCGCGCGCGGTCGTCGTCACGATTCCGGGGTGCGGACATGCTCCGGCGCTCAACGTGCCCGAGCAGCTCGGACTGGTCGAACGGTTCCTGAACGGCAGGTAGCTTCACCTCCGGCCGCGCTGGCCGCGCGCGCAGGTATGAACGCGCGATGATCGACAATCTGGATGCGCTCCGGACTCTGTATCCGGCGGCGAAAGAACGAGCGGTCAAGAAGCAGATCGACCACCTCGACCGGCACTGCCTGCGCTTCGTCGAGCTATCGCCTTTCGTGATTGTCGCGAGCGGCAACGAGGCAGGACACTACGATGCCTCGCCGCGCGGCGGCGAGCCCGGCTTCGTGAAAGCACCGGACCGCGCTACGTTGCTGATCCCGGATGCACCCGGAAACAATCGCCTGGACACGCTGCAGAACATCCTCGACACCGGCCGGGTCGGGCTGCTTTTTCTGA
>DASYPC010000196.1:0-22546 GCA_036007105.1 Burkholderiales bacterium
CTGCTGCCCGTCGTGAGTAAGCTGGAAGTAGGCGAAAGGCGTGACGGCCGCCGTGGTTTCATTCTTCACTTCCAGGGCAACGTCGACCACGTAGCTGTTGCGGTGGAAAGTATAGATTTTGGTCACCGCCAGCCCGCTCGCCTGCGCGGCAAGGCGTACTTCGAGCTTCTCCTGACCCGCATCCAGAGTGCGATCGCCGGGCTGTGTGACCCAGAGCACACGGTGATTCGCACCCAACTCGCCCGCAAGGCCGCTTTGCGCTTCGTACCGGTGCGTCTCGCCAAGAAGCGAAAAAGGCTTGGTTTCGTCCTCGCTCGCCCGGTGGCGCAGCAGGTCGAGCCGTTTGATCGTCCCGCCGAGCGTATCGATCTCGGCTGCAATCAGATCGGTGCGAACCTGAATCCGCTCGCCCTTGCCTTGGGCAGGCGCGAGCGCCGGGACGCCCTGCGCGCCTGGCGCCACGGCGGGGGCCGGGGCACTGGGCGTGGCTGCGGGCTTCGATGGAGCGGGAACGCCGAGCGGGGCCTGCGCCGCGGGCGGTGCAGGCAGCGGGCGATTTTCCTTCTGCCACGCCTCCCACAACATCAGCAGAGAGAAGCTGAAGACCAGGACCAGGATCAGTCTTTGAGTGTCCATATCGTCCGGTTCAGCGTTGAGTGAGATTGCGCGGGACCGGGTCGAAGCCGCCCCCATGCCACGGACCGCAGCGACACAGTCGACGAGCGGTGAGCCAGCCTCCGCGCAGCAGCCCGTGCGTCTCCAGCGCCTGCTCGGCGTATTGCGAGCAGCTGGGATGGAAACGGCACGTCGCGCCCAGCATCGGGCTGACGAAGTACCGGTAGCCTCTCAACAGCATGCGCAACATCGCGTTCATGTCCCGATCTTTGCGAGTAACTGTCTCAGGCTGGCAATCATCTCGCGCCCTGGCGTAGCACCATACGGGGGTCGCACCAGCAGGTCGAACGCGCCCAGCCGCTCCTGCTCGAGCCGAAATGCCTCGCGTACGCTGCGCTTGATTGCGTTGCGCCGCACCGCTTTCGGAGAGTGTCTGCGTGAAATGAGGATACCCAGGCGGGCAGGACCTTCCTGGCGCCGCCCAACGTAGAACGTGTAGCCCGAAACGTTGCGCCGCACGCCCTCGCGCAACAACCGCTCGAAATCGCGGCGCGCCGTGATCCGCAACCGCGCGCCCAGCCCGAACCGCGCCTGGCGCTCCCGCACGAGCCCGCGCAAGGGCGCGGCGCTAGACGGCGAGACGCTGGCGGCCCTTGGCGCGGCGCGCGCGCAGCACCGCCCGCCCGCCGCGCGTGCCGCTGCGGACACGAAACCCGTGGCGCCGCGTACGCCGCGTTTTCGATGGCTGGTACGTTCGCTTCATCGTCCGCCCGATCGGAAAAAGGGCGGTATTAGAGCGTGCTGCGCTCTGCGTTGTCAAATCGCATTTTTTTCGCACCGTGCCTGTGGATGACGGCGCTTGGAACGGGTAAAATTTCGTGCAAACCGCGGCGCGTTCTGCGCAACCTGAGCCGCGCGCCCGGCGAGCACACCGAACCCGCGACCACGATGCAAAGCCTCTGGGATGCCTGCCTGCGCAGGCTGGAGAACGAGTTGCCTGCGCAGCAGTTCAACACGTGGATTCGGCCGCTGTCGGCCGAGGCCGGCGTTGCAGATACCGGCGCCCTGGTGCTCTGCGCGCCCAATCGATTCATTCTCGATCTGGTTCGCGAACGTTTCGCCGCGCGTATCGGTCGGCTGGCGGCCGAAGCGACCGGGCGCGAGCTGGAAGTCAAGTTCGTGCTTGCTCCGGCGGCCGCGACGTCGCCGCGCGGTCCCGCCGCTCCGGTGCGAGGCATCGCCGAGGCCCCCTCTCATCTCGAGCGAGCTCGTCTCAACCCGGCCTTCACGTTCGACAGTTTCGTGACCGGCAAGGCGAACCAGCTGGCGCGCGCCGCGGCGATCCAGGTGGCGGAGAACCCGGGCATCTCGTACAACCCGTTGTTTATCTACGGCGGAGTGGGGCTCGGCAAGACGCACTTGCTGCAAGCGATCGGCAATCACGTTGCCGCAGCGCGCGAGCAGGCGCGGGTACGCTATACGCACGCGGAGCAGTATGTCACCGACGTAGTGCGCGCTTACCAGCAAAAGTCGTTCGACGAGTTCAAGCGCTACTACCATTCGCTCGATCTGCTGCTGATCGACGACATCCAGTTCTTTTCCAACAAGGACGGAACGCAAGAGCAGTTCTTCTACGCCTTCAATGCGCTCGTCGAGGCGCACCGGCAGATTGTGATCACCTGCGACACGTACCCCAAAGAGATCGTAGGAATGCAGGAAAGACTGATCTCACGTTTCGGCTGGGGACTTACGGTTGCGATCGAGCCGCCGGAGCTGGAAATGCGGGTTGCGATCCTGCTCAAGAAGGCCGAGTCCGAGGCAGTGGCTCCCAATGAGGAGGTTGCATTCTTCATCGCCAAGCACGTGCGATCGAATGTGCGCGAGCTCGAGGGTGCGCTGAAAAAGGTGCTCGCCTACGCGCGCTTCTACGCGAGGGAGATCACGGTCGATCTGGCGCGTGAGGCCCTGAGGGACATCCTCAATGCCAACCGCCAGATCAGCGTCGACGGCATTCAGAAGACGGTGGCCGAGTACTTCAAGATCAAGCTCTCCGACATGCATTCGAAGAAGCGCACGCGAAACATCGCCCGCCCGCGCCAGGTCGCGATGGCGCTCGCCAGGGATCTTACCCAGATGAGCCTGCCGGAGATCGGCGAAGCGTTCGGCAATCGCGATCACACCACGGTGTTGCACGCCAGCCGCACGATTGCAACCCTGCGCAAGAAAGACCAGGCGCTGAATCGAGACTACCACCTGCTCGAGCAGGTGCTGAAGGGATGACGCGGAACGGTGTGTGGAAGAGCCTGTGCGTATGAGGATGACAATTTGTGCGCAAGGCCTGACGGACGCGGATGGGCGGAATTGAATCACAGCCGTCCACAAAACGCCGCACCGTCATTGCATCGCGGCACAAGCAGTCAAGTAGGTGCGCGCACAGGGTTTTTGGAGTTATGCAGAAAAACGAGCCGGTTGTTAGTTGTCATTAGTTGTTATTAGTTGTTATTAGAGTTGAAGGAACAGCATGGTTCTAGTCAAAGCAAAGCGCGACGAGCTGCTGCAGCCTCTTTCTGCGGTCAGCGGCATCATTGAGCGGCGCCATACGCTTCCGATCCTGTCGAATGTGCTGCTCGAACGGTCCGGCGGCAAAGTCTCGTTCCTTGCCACCGATATCGAGGTCGTGATCAAGGCGCTCGCCGACTTGGACCTGGGGCAGGATGCACACGCGGTAACGGTCGGCGCACGAAAACTGGTCGACATCCTGCGCGCGCTGCCGGAGGACTCGGAGGTCACCCTGCAGATGCAAGACAAGCGAATGCTGGTCAAGGCCGGCAGAAGCCGCTTCGTCCTGCAGACGCTGCCAGCGGAGGATTTTCCGCGCCTTGCCAAGCCGGCGGGCGAGCCGGTGCGCTTTGCCGTGCCGCAGAAGGCCCTGAAGCGCCTGCTCGGATTGGTGCAGTACGCGATGGCGCAGCAGGACATCCGTTACTACCTGAACGGCCTGCTGGTGGTGGTCGACGAGGGCCAGCTTCGATTGGTGGCAACCGACGGACACCGCCTTGCCTACGCCGCGATGCCGCTCGGAGCCAAGCTGCCTCGGCAGGAAGTGATCGTGCCGCGCAAGACGGTGCTGGAGCTGGCGAAGCTGCTCGGCGACGGGGAGGATGAGGTTCGGGTTGAGCTTTCTTCCAGCCAGGCAGCGTTCTCGTTCGGATCGTTGGAGCTGATATCCAAGCTCGTGGACGGGAAGTTTCCCGACTACACGCGGGTGATCCCGACCGGAAACCGGAACATCGTGGTGCTCGAGCGCGAGTCGCTGCGGCAGGCGCTGCTGAGGGCGGCGATTCTCTCGAACGAGAAATTCCGGGGCGTGCGGTGGGTGCTCGCCCAGGGCACGCTGAAGATCGTATCCTCGAATGCGGAGCAGGAAGAGGCCGAGGAAGTGCTCGAGGTCCCCTACGAAGGGGACGCGCTCGACATCGGATTCAACGTCAATTACCTGCTGGACGTGCTGAACAACGTCGATGGCACGCAACTGGAGTGCAGCTTCGGCGACGCCTCGTCGAGTGCGCTGCTGTGCATTCCGTCGCAGGCCGAGTTCAAGTACGTCGTCATGCCGATGCGCATCTAGCGCGGCATCCGGCCAGGAGAAAACGTGCAGGAGATGGAGCCGCAGCCCCGCGAATCGAACGACTACGACAGCGACTCGATCCAGGTGCTGAAGGGCCTGGAGGCGGTGCGCAAGCGCCCCGGGATGTACATCGGCGACACTGCTGACGGAACCGGCCTGCATCACCTGGTGTTCGAAGTGGTCGACAACGCCGTCGACGAGGCGCTTGCCGGCTTCTGCGACGAGATCGTGGTGACCATCCACACCGACAATTCCGTGTCGGTGCTGGACAACGGCCGCGGAATTCCGACCGGCCTCATGGACGACGACGAGCTCAAGCGCTCGGCGGCCGAAATCGTCATGACCGAGCTCCATGCCGGCGGCAAGTTCGGTTCGCAGGCGTACAAGCGATCGGGTGGCCTGCACGGCGTCGGCGTATCGGTGGTCAACGCGCTGTCCAGCTGGCTGCGCCTGACCATCTGGCGCGACGGAAAAGTGCACCAGATGGAATTCGCCGACGGCGTGCCGACCGCTCCGCTGCGGGTCACTGGCCTGAGCGAGAAACGCGGCACCGAAGTGCACTTTCTCGCCTCGCGGCAGGTCTTCGGCGTGGTCGACTACCACTACGACATCTTCGCGCGGCGCCTGCGCGAATTGTCGTTTCTCAATAACGGCGTGCGGATCGTGCTGATCGACCAGCGCGCGGGCAAAGACGAGAGCTTCGCGTTCACCGGAGGCGTGCGGGCCTTTGTCGAATTCATGAACCGATCGAAGACGGTGCTGCACCCGACCGTCTTCTACGGCACTGGCGAAAAGGAGGATATTGCGGTCGAGGTCTCGATGCAGTGGAACGACTCCTACCAGGAGAGCGTTCTGTGTTTCGCCAACAACATTCCGCAGAAGGATGGCGGGACGCATCTGACCGGGTTGCGCGCCGCGATGACGCGCGTGCTCAACAAGTACATCGAGGAGAACGAGCAGGCGAAAAAGGCAAAGGTCGAAACCACCGGTGACGACATGCGTGAGGGCCTGGCCTGTGTGCTTTCCGTCAAGGTGCCCGAGCCCAAGTTCTCCTCGCAGACCAAGGAGAAGCTCGTTTCCTCCGAGGTGCGGCCGGTCGTCGAGGAGATCGTGGCCGAGAAGCTGCGCCAGTATCTGGACGAGCGGCCGAACGACGCACGCATCATCACCGCCAAGATTGTCGATGCGGCGCGCGCCAGAGAGGCCGCGCGCAAGGCGCGAGAGATGACCCGGCGCAAGGGCGTGCTCGACGGCCTCGGTTTGCCGGGCAAGCTTGCCGATTGCCAGGAGCGCGACCCGGCGAAATGCGAACTCTACCTGGTCGAGGGAGACTCGGCCGGGGGGTCCGCGAAGCAGGGGCGCGATCGCAAGTTCCAGGCGATCCTTCCGCTCAAGGGAAAGATCCTCAACGTCGAAAAGGCCCGCTTCGACAAGCTCCTTGCTTCGGCGGAGATCGCGACGCTCATCACCGCCCTCGGCTGCGGGATCGGCAAGGAGGAATACAACCCGGACAAGCTGCGCTACCACCGCATCATCATCATGACCGACGCCGACGTGGACGGCTCGCATATCCGCACGCTGCTGCTGACTTTCTTCTATCGGCAGATGCCGGAGCTGGTCGAGCGCGGTCATATCTACATTGCGCAGCCGCCGCTCTACAGGGCGAAGCTGGGCAAGGAGGAGCGCTATCTCAAGGACGAGCACGAGTTGAACGAGCACATGCTGCGGCTCGCGCTCGTCGATGCCGCACTACTGCCGGCGCCGCAGCGCGACCCGATCCGCGGAGACGCGCTCGCCGAGCTGGCCAAGACCTATCTCGTGACCGAGGCCGTGATCGAGCGCGTAGCGCGCTGGATCGACCGCGACGTGCTGGAAGCGCTGCTGCGCGGCGTGCGGATCGACCTGTCGCGACGCGACTTGGCGGAAGCGTCGGCCGCCGCCCTGGCCGCAGCCCTCTCCGGGCGCGAATTTCGGGTGAGCGCGCGATTCGATCCGAAGACCGAGCGCTATCAGGTGCGTGTCGAGCACACGAAGCACGGCAATGTTCGCGTCAGCGCGGTCGACCAGGAGTTCGTCCACTCGGGGGACTACGCCCAGATCCGCTCCGCGGCCGAAACGCTGCGCGGCCTCGTCGGGCCGGGCGCCGTAGTGCAGCGCGGCGACAAACAGTACTCGGTCAAGGACTTCGGCGAGGCGATGAAATGGCTGCTCGCCGAAGTGCAGAAATCCGTCAGCCTGCAGCGCTACAAGGGGCTCGGCGAGATGAATCCGGCGCAGCTCTGGGAGACGACCATGGACCCGGCGGCCCGCCGCTTGTTGAGGGTACAGATCGAGGATGGCATCGCAGCCGACGAAATCTTTACCAAGCTGATGGGTGATGAGGTCGAGCCGCGGCGCGCGTTCATCGAGTCGAACGCGCTGGGCGCGCGCAATCTCGATATCTAGGCGCGGCGCTTCACTGCGGCTTTGCTCCGTTTCGCTGGTTTCGCCTCAGCTATGCTCGGTGCCGCATCCACAGCAGGGGGTGTGCCTGGCGTCGCCGCCGCCGCAGTCTTCTTCGGGCGCACAACGAACTCGAATCCAACTTTACCCTCTGGCGTCTTCACCAGATAAGCCTTGAAGGGTCTGCCCTTGCGTGAAATGAAGCGGGTCAGAAGGTCCGTCTTTCCGCTGGAGAGCAGTTTCTCCATCTGCGCCCGCTCGACCGGCTGCTGCAGGATGATCTTTCCGGAGCGGAAATCGCACGTCGGCGACGGCCCGGTCGCGTTTTCGCACATGTAGGCGACCCCATGCTCGAAGACGCGCGCCTTGCACTTGGGGCACGCGCCGAGGCTTTGCTGGCCGCTGAAATCCGGGGCGGCTCCGCCCGCCTCCCCTTCGCGAGGCTGCCCAAAGTCGAATTCCGTACGAAACTCGTCATTGAGGCGGACTCCGGCAGAGAATGGTTTGCCGATTCGACTGCGGAACCCGGTCAGCGGTCCGACGAAGCGCTTGGTGATCAGCTCGGCCACTTCTTCCGGCGTCCATTCCCGGCCGGAGGTCACCTTCCATAGGGAGAAATCGCAGCGCTGGCACTGGAACTTGCGGTAGTTCTCCTGCACCGTCCCGCCGCACTTGGGGCAGGGCGCGGGCACCGTGGCATAGACGACGTCCGGGATTTCGCCGGTCTTGATGATGCCGACGAAATTCCGCACCAGCCCCCAGATCTGCTCCATGAACTCGTTACGGGTCATCTCGCCGCGCTCGATGAGCCTCAGTTTGTGCTCCCATTCGCCGGTGAGCTCGGGCGACGCGAGCTCGACGATACCGAGCATGTGCAGCGCGAAGAGCAGCGAGAAAGCTTTGGGCGTGGGCACGAGCTCACGACCCTCGCGATGGATGTACTCCTCCTTCAGCAGCCCCTCGATGATCGCAGCGCGGGTTGCGGGCGTCCCCAGGCCTTTCGTTTCCATGGCCGCGCGCAACTCGTCGTCCTCCAGGAGCTTTCCCGCACCTTCCATCGCCGAGAGCAGCGTCGCCTCGCTATAGCGGGCGGGCGGCTTGGTTCGATGGGCCTGAACGGTCACTTCGCGCACCAGCGCGCGCTCTCCGGCCGTGATCGCGGCGAGCGTCTCGCCCGCTTCCTCCGCGCTGCGCCCGTACACTTCCAGCCAGTTCGGGTTGACCAGCACGCGGCCGTCGGTGCGAAACTGGTGTTCTCCCACGCGGGTAATGCGAGTCGTCTGCGAGTACTCGGCAGGCGGATAGAAGACCGCGAGGAAACGACGTACGACAAAATCATAGAGCTTCTGCTCGACCTCGTTGAGATGCTTCGGTGGCTGCAGGGTCGGGATGATGGCGAAGTGATCGGAAATCTTGGTGTTGTCGAACACGCGGCGGTTCGGTCTGACCCAGCCGCTCTTCAGCACGCGCTTCGCGAACCGGCCGTATGCGCTGCTCGCCGACATCGTTTCGAGCGTCTTCTTCACCGTGCCTATGTAGTCTTCGGGGAGCGCACGCGAGTCGGTTCTGGGGTACGTCAGGACCTTGTGCCTTTCGTACAGCGCCTGGGCAATCGACAGCGTCGTTTTCGCAGAGAAGCCGAAGCGGCTGTTCGCCTCACGCTGCAGGCTCGTCAGGTCGAACAGCAACGGCGATGCCTGCGTCGCAGGGCGCGTTTCCTCGCTGACCTGGCCTTTGCCGTCACGGCATGCGGCGGCGATGTCCTCTGCGTCGGCGCCTTTCGAGAGTCGCTCGGCGCGGCGCTCCGCGTCGTCGTCCTTGCGGAACGCAGGATCGAACCAACGCCCGGCATATTCGCCGGTCTTCACCGCGAAGCGGGCGTGCACCTCCCAGTAGTCGCGCGGCACGAACGCGCGGATCTTCTCTTCGCGCTCGACCAGGATGGCGAGCGTCGGGGTCTGCACCCGTCCCACGGTGGTGAGATAGAAACCGCCTTCCTTGGAATTGAACGCGGTCATTGCGCGCGTACCGTTGATGCCGACGAGCCAGTCGGCCTCCGAGCGGCACTTGGCGGCGTCGGCGAGCGGCAGCAGCTCGCGATCGGGGCGCAGCCGCTGGAATCCCTCCCGGATCGCCGCCGTAGTCATCGATTGCAGCCACAGGCGCTCGATCGGTTTCTTGGTGCCCGAGTGCTGCACGAGGTAGCGGAAGATGAGCTCGCCCTCGCGCCCGGCATCGCACGCGTTGACGAGTGCCGAGATGTCCTTGCGTCGGATCAGTTTCAGGAGCACTTGCAGGCGCTTTGCGCTTCGCTCGATCGGCGCCAGATCGAAATGAGGAGGGATGACCGGCAGGTGCTTGAAAGTCCATTTGCCCTTCTTGACGTCATGCGACTCCGGCACCACCAGCTCGAGCAGGTGGCCGACTGCCGAGGACACCGCGTACTCGTCGCCTTCGTAGTAGTCGGACTTGCGCGACATGCCGCCGAGTGCACGCGCGATATCGGAGGCGACGGATGGCTTCTCCGCGATGACGAGCTTTTTGGTCATGGCAACAAAAGGCCGCAGAGGATACCCGCAAAGGATGCGGCCGGACAACCGACGCGGGCCTGGTTCGCGCCGAATCCCGCTATTTCACACTCATGATTGCAGGCGCTGGTACAAGCCGCCGGGAAGCGCGGCGACGTGCCCCTCCATCTCCAGCCGCAGCAATTCCGCGCTGACTTGCTGCGCAGAGAGGCCCGCGCGCGCGCACAACGAATCGATGTCGACCGGATCGAACCCCATTTGCTCGAGCAACGACGAATGCTCCGCTGATTGGCGAATGGTTGCCGCCGCCGGCGAAATACCGTTCCGTCCCGGTAGCGATGGGCCACCGCCTTGCAATGCCGCGAGCTCGCTCAGCACGTCCTCGGCCGATTCGACCAGCTTGGCCCCCGATTTGATCAGGCTGTGACAGCCCTTCGAAAGCGGCGAATGAATAGAACCGGGTACCGCGAATACTTCTCGGCCCTGCTCGAGCGCGGCGCGCGCCGTGATCAGCGATCCCGACGAAAGCGCGGCCTCGACGACCAGCGTGCCGAGCGTCAATCCACTGATGACGCGGTTACGCCTGGGAAAATTCTGCTTGGTGGCGGGAAATCCGAGCGCAAACTCGGACACGAGCAGGCCGCGACCGGCGATTTCCCGCGCCAGCGCCGCGTTTCCCGGCGGATAGATGATGTCGACGCCGGTGCCGAGAACCGCGATCGTGGAATTGCGCCCTTCGAGACCGCCGCGATGCGCGGCCGCGTCTACTCCGAGCGCAAGCCCCGAAACGATGGTCAGTCCGGAATCGCTCAGGGCGCGAGCGAACGCCTGGGCGTTGCGGGCGCCTTGGGCGGTCGCGTTGCGGCTTCCGACCACGGCCAGCGCCGGCTGGCTCAGCAACTCGACGCGTCCGACGGTGTAGAGGAGCGCCGGCGGATCGCTGATCTCCAGCAGCGCTTTCGGGTACGCCGGATCATCGAGCGCGACAAGGGTATGGCCTGGGCGCTGCGCCCACTCGAGAGCGCGCGCTACACCCTGCGCGACTTCCTCTGAGTACAAGCCATCGAGTACATCGCTAGACAGCGTGCTCGACAGAGCGCGGCGGCCTGCGGCGACGACCGCTTCGGGCAGGCCGAAGCGGCGCAGCAGCTCACGCAGCGTAGCCGCGCCGAGGCCAGGCGTCAGCGATAGCTGAAGCCAGCCAGCCAACCCTTGGGGGGATGTAGGCGTGTCGCCGGGACTTGCGATCAGGGCGTGCGGACGACGTCTCGCGGGATGACCGGCCGCGTCGCGGACATGACCAGCGCATACGAGACGCGGTCGAACACGCGGAACACGAACGTCAGACCGTAGCGCTCTTCCGGCAACACGACCACCGCATCCGGTGCGCCTTTGGGCAGTGTCGGGTCCACCACCGTGCCGCGATTGCGGTACAGCGCAAGCACGTGGCCAAGCTCGAGTCCGTCAGCCCTGCCCCGGTTGAGGGCGACAATGGAAAACATCCCGGCCTCGCCCACGGTGTTCAGGCCGCCGTAGATTGACATCACGCGGCCTTCCACTCTTGCAGCCGGAGCGTGCGGCGCGTAGCGCACGATCTCCGGTCTTCCCGCGGGCACCAGACGATCGCCGACGCCGATTTCCTGCGTAACCGACGCGAGCTCAATGGTCGCGGGCTCACCGCCTTGCAGCACCTTGGCCGTTCCAAGATAGATCGCTTCGTATCCGAGCGTCGTATTGCTGTCCGGATCGACGAGCGCATTCCCGCGCCGGTAAAGGTTCCACGAAGACTCCTTCGAGCCACCCATTCCACTGACGAAGGCCTTACCGCCGTCTCCCGCCACGACACGCCCCTCGTCAAGCGCAACGATCCGTGGCGCCTGATCGATCCCGTCCGGTTCGATCAGCAGCGGCCGGGAGAGGAACGGCTCGATTGCCTGCGGCGGGATGGTCGGTATGCCCTCGGATGTCGTCGAATCGGCCCGCACCCGCGGTGAGAGCTTTACGGTCCCGGCCAGCGCGAGCCGACCGGTCGAGCGATCGATCAGAATGACGTTGCCGGGATAGATCCGGTGCGGATTCCTGATCTGGTCCCTATTCATGTTCCACAGCTCGGGCCAGCGCCACGGCGAATCGGTGAAGCGCTCGGCGATGCCCCACAGCGTGTCCCCGGGAACGACGACGTAGCGTTCCGGGGCGTTCGGCTTGAGTGCGAGTGGTGACCTCGGCGCCTGCGCCCATGCGCTGAGCGCCATCAGGCAGCCGAAGACAAAAGCGAGCGTTGTGATAGACTTAGGCGGTCGGTTGCGCATGCGGCCCCCCGTTGGATGTGCCGTTCCTGACTGGGTCAGGTCAATTTCCAGTTTTGCTGAATGTAGCATAACTGCTGGTAGCTTAGGCGCTTTCTGAAATATTGCATCTAATTAATTCAATTTGCAAGTGAATTCATAAGTCAATGGCAATTCTCAGCATCCTTCGCTACCCGGATGCGCGGCTCCACAAAACAGCCGCTCCGGTGACCGTGTTCGATGCCGCGTTGAAGGCTTTAGTGCGGGACATGGCCGAAACCATGTATTCGGCGCCGGGGATCGGGCTTTCAGCGACCCAAGTCGATGTGCACCGGCAGGTGATCGTAGTCGACGTTTCAGAGCGGCGCGACTCGCTGGTGGCGCTCGTCAATCCAGAAATTGTCGAGAGCTGGGGTGTCTCGGACATCGAGGAGGGGTGCCTTTCAGTACCGGGCATCTACGATACCGTGGAACGAGCCGATCGCATTCGCGTGCGCGCCTATGACCCGAGCGGCAATGCGCTGACCATGGAGGCGCAGGGACTGCTGGCGGTCTGCATCCAGCACGAGATGGACCACTTGCGCGGCAAGGTCTTCGTCGAATACCTCTCGCCTCTCAAGCAGCAGCGCATCCGCGTCAAGCTCTCCAAGCAGTTGCGCAGAAGCGCCTGACGCGCGCGAAGACGGCGCGTACGCGCCCCGGGTTCGATGCGCATCGTATTCGCCGGTACGCCCGCTTTCGCTGCGAGCGTCCTCGCGAGGCTGCTGGGTGCCGGACATCAAGTTGCGCTCGTCCTGACCCAGCCCGATCGGCCCGCTGGACGCGGCCTCCGGCCGTTGCCCAGTGCGGTGAAACAGTTGAGCGTTACCCGCGGACTGGAGGTTTTCCAGCCCCCTTCGCTCAAGGACCTGCAGGCCCAGGAACGCGTCGCGGCCCTGCGCCCGGAGGCGATCGTGACCGCCGCCTATGGCCTTATTCTTCCTCGGCAGGTGCTTGACGTTGCCCCGCACGGCGCACTCAACGTGCACGCCTCGTTGCTGCCGCGTTGGCGCGGCGCGGCGCCGATTCAGCGCGCGCTCCTCGCCGGGGATCGCGAAACCGGAATCACGATCATCCGGATGGACGCGGGGCTCGATACGGGGCCCATGCTCGCGCAACGCACGCTGCCGATCGGCGACGAAGACGATGCGCAGTCGCTGCATGACCGGCTTGCCGCGCTCGGCGCGGATTTGATGGCCGCCGTGCTTGCAGAGGTCGCGGCCGGAACTGCGCGAGCACGGCCGCAACCCGCAGCGGGAGTCACCTACGCAGCGAAGATCCAGGGGCGCGAAACCGTACTCGACTGGTCAAAGCCGGCACGCGAGCTCGAGCGCGCTGTGCGGGCGTTTCGGCCCGCACCCGGAGCGCAAACCGAGCTGCGCGGCGAGCGATGCAAGGTCTGGCGCGCGCGCGCGGTCGAGGGTCGAGGCGAACCCGGTACCGTCGTTGCCGCAGGACCGCAAGGAATTCGGATCGCCTGCGGCGAAGGCGCGCTCGAGATCCTGGAATTGCAGCGTGCGGGCGGGCGACGCCTTCACGCAGACGAATTCCTGCGCGGCTTCGCCATTGGTGTGGGCGAACGGCTTGCACTCCCTCGCTGATTCGCTGCGCGCAGCCGCGATCCAGGTGGCGCAAGTCGCGGGCGGGCGCAGCCTCGCCGGGCTCTTGGAGCGGGGCGCAGAAGAAGCCCGCAGCGGCCCCGCACGCGCCGCTCTCATCGATCTCTGCTTCGGCACGCTGCGCCGTTATGGACGCGTGCAAGCCACGGTGCGAATGCTCTCGCAGCGCGGCGTTCCCGACCCGCGGGTCGAGGCCTTGCTGTGGTGCGCGCTCTACGCGCTCGAGTCGGGCAGGTACGCCGAGTACACGGTGGTCGACCAGGCGGTTCGCGCGTGCAGCGCGCTCGGGCAGACGCGGGCGAAGGGCTACGTGAACGCGCTGCTGCGCGCTCGCCTGCGCTTGCGCACGCGCATCGAGGCGCAACTCGCAGCAGATCCGGTTGCACACCACCAGCACCCTGCGTGGTGGATCGCGCGGCTGCGGAGCGCCTATCCGCGCGAGTGGGATCGTGTGCTTGCGGCGGGCAACGATCACCCGCCGATGTGCCTGCGCGTCAACGCGCGGCGCTCGAGCGTCGCAGCGTATCTCGAGCGGCTTGCGGCGTCCGGCATCGGCGCGCGGGCCGTGGGCGACGCGGCGCTGCTGCTGGAACGGCCGCTGCCGGTCGAGCGTCTGCCCGGTTTCGACGACGGCGACGTCTCGGTACAGGACGCCGGCGCGCAGCACGCCGCACGTGCGCTCGACTTGCGCGACGGCCAGCGAGTGCTCGACGCATGCGCTGCGCCCGGCGGCAAGAGCGCGCACATTCTCGAATCCGCCGCCGTCGCCCTCACCGCGCTCGACGTGGATGCGCCGCGCTGCGCGGTGCTCGGGAATAACCTGCAGCGGCTCGGGCTCGCCGCCGAAGTGCGCGCCGCGGATTGCTGCGAACCCGGGCCGTGGTGGGACGGGGTGACCTACGACAGAATTCTCGCCGACGTGCCCTGCACCGCTTCCGGAATCGCGCGCCGTCATCCGGATATCAAATGGCTGCGTCGCGAGGCCGATATCGCTGCGTGCGTGACGCGCCAGGCGCGCATCCTCGATGCGCTTTGGCGGCTCCTGACGCCGGGTGGTAAATTGCTGTATGCCACCTGTTCGGTGTTTCCCGAGGAGAACGACGCCGTGATCGAGGCGTTTCTCGAGCGCACACCGGCAGCGCGATGGCTCACGCTTCCCGGTCTCGCCCATGCGCAGCTTCTTCCGGATGCCGAGCATGATGGCTTTTACTTTGCGCTCCTAGAAAAGAACACTTGACGCAGAGTGCGATGCGAGGGGTCGCTTTCCTGAAGGCCGCGCTGGCGGCGTTGCTGTGCGCCGCCGCGCTCGCAGCACGCGCAGAGGGGATCGAGGTCCGCAACGCGCAGCTGCTCGCAACCGAGGAAGGCGTCGCGCTCAATGCCGACTTCGTATTCGACTTCGCGCCGCGCCTCGCCGAAATGGTCGCGAACGGAGTGCCGCTGTATTTCGTCGTCGAGTTCGAGTTGACGCGGCCACGCTGGTGGTGGTTCGACGAGAAAGCCGTGGCCAAGCGCATTCAGCAACGCCTCTCCTACCACGCGGTGTCGCGCCACTACCGGCTGTCCACGGGCCTTCTCCAGCAGCAGTTCGCAACGCTCGAAGAGGCGTTGCATGTGCTGCGCGGCGTGCGCAACTGGGTCGTCATCGATCGTTCGGCCTCGCTCGCCGACGCAAACTACGAAGCGGCGCTGCGCATGCGGCTCGACACGACGCTCCTGCCGAAGCCGTTCCAGTTGAGCGCCCTCACCAGCCGCGAGATGAATCTTGAGTCGCCGTGGCGACGCTTCGCCTTCCGACCGCCACCGGCGCCGCCACCGGCACCGGCGGAGACGCGCGATCCGAAGGAGGCGGACACCAAGTGAGGGTGCTGCTGCTGATCGGCGCCGCGCTCGCGGGCGTGCTCCTGTTCCTGCTCGCGACGGCGAGTGCCAATACGGCGCTCTTTGCGCGCCATTACTCGCTGCTTCTCGGCCTCAACGCCGCGCTGGCCGCGCTGCTCGCGGCGCTGGTGGTCTGGCAGCTCGTGCTGCTGGTACGCCGGTATCGCGAGCGAGAATTCGGCTCTCGCCTGAGGCTGCGCCTGCTGGTGATGCTCGCGCTGATGGCGCTTGCGCCCGGCGCGCTGGTGTACTTCGTGTCGGTGCAGTTTCTCGCCCGCAGCATCGAATCGTGGTTCGACGTCAAGGTCGATGCGGCGCTCGAAGGCGCAAAGTTCCTCGGACAATCGTCGATCGACCAGATGCTGGATGACTTGCAGGTCAAGGGCCGGGCCATGGCGCACGAGCTCTCCGATCGCACGCCCGTGCAACAAGTGGTGCTGCTTAACCGTTTGCGCGAGCAGGCAGGCGTGCAGGAAGCGGTGCTCGTGGCTCCGAGCGGAAGAGTAATCGCCAGCGCGAGCGCCGATGTATCGAGGCTGGTGCCCGAATTGCCGAGCGCGCAGATGCTGCGCCAGGCGCGCGTCGGACGCGGCTATAGCGCGGTGGACGCATCGACCGGGAAGCGGCTCGCGCTGCGGGTGATCGTCCCGCTGGCCGGGGTCTCGCTCGCCGAGGAGACGCGCTATCTGCAGCTGCGGCAACCGGTGCCCGATCTCTTCGGCAACAGCGTCGAGGCGGTCGAGGCCGCGTACCGCGACTACCGGGAGCTCGCCCTGTCGCGCCAGGAACTGAAGCTCATCTACATCGTCACGCTTACCCTTGCGCTCTTCATGACGCTGTTCGTCGCGATCGCGCTGGCGGTGATTCTCGCCAGACGCCTGTCCGAGCCGCTGGCCAACCTCGCGCAGGCGACTCAGGCGATCGCGCGCGGGGACTTCAGCCGGCAGACGCCGGTGACCAGCCGCGACGAGTTCGGCGTGCTCACGGAGTCCTTCAACTCGATGACGCGCCAGCTCGACGAGGCGCGCAGCGTGGTCGAGGCGAATCGCGCCGCGCTCGAGACGGCAAAAGAGCGGCTGGAGAACATCCTGGCGAACCTGACCGCGGGAGTGCTGGTGTTCGATCCTGAGCTTGCGCTTTCCATCGCGAACCGTGGCGCGCAAGGAATCCTGGGGAGCGAGCTCGAGGCCTGCGCGGGGCTCAAGCTCGAGCAATGGCCTGACGGCTTGCAGTCCTTTGCCGCCCCTGTGCGCGAGCAGCTACTCGCGCACCGCGACGGGTCCTGGCAGGTCGAGCTCGAGCTGAAGGGCACCCGCAAGACCCTGCTCGCGCGCGGCGCGGTGCTCCCCTCCGCGGGCGGCACCGTGGTCGTGTTCGACGACATCACGCAGCTCATCCAGGCGCAGCGCGCTACCGCGTGGGCGGAGGTGGCGCGGCGTCTGGCGCACGAGATCAAGAATCCGCTGACACCGATCCAGCTTTCCGCGGAGCGGCTCGAATCGAAGCTCGCTGCGAAGCTCGCGCCGGAGGATGCCGAAGTGCTGCGCCGAAGCACGCAGACCATCGTCAATCAGGTCACGGCGCTGAAGGCGATGGCGAACGATTTTCGCGACTACGCGCGCCTCCCCGCCCCGCGCCCCGGGCGGATGGATCTCAACGGGCTGGTGCGCGAAGTACTCGCGCTCTACGAGCATTCGGACGCGCCGATCCGCGCTCGGCTCGCGCCGCAACTGCCCGCCGTGTGGGCGGACGCGACCCAGATCCGGCAGGTGCTGCACAATCTGCTGCAGAACGCGCAGGATGCGCTCGCACAGCCGCGCGCCGCGCGCCGCGAGCCCGCGATCGAAGTGCGGACCGAGCTGGTCGCCGACAAGGTGCGGTTCTCGGTAGCGGACAACGGCGACGGCTTTCCCGAGGAACTCATGACCCGCATTTTCGAGCCGTACGTGACGACCAAGCCGCGCGGCACCGGCCTGGGACTCGCGATCGTGAAGAAGATCGTCGACGAGCACCGCGGCTCGATTTCGATCGAGAGTCATCCTGCCGAGGGCGCTTCCGTGAGCGTGTTCCTGCCGCAGGCGAAAGCCGCCTGACCCCGATGGATCATTCTTACAGGTAGCGCCGATGTCGCAGATCATGATCGTCGATGACGAGGTCGGCATCCGGGAGCTGCTCTCGGAGATCCTTTCGGACGAAGGTCACCAGGTGCTGCTCGCGGAGAACGCCGAATCCGCCCGGCGCCTGCGCGAGCGGCAGCGACCGGACCTCGTTCTGCTCGACATCTGGATGCCGGACACCGACGGCATCACGCTGCTCAAGGAATGGGCGGCAAGCGGACAGTTGACGATGCCGGTCGTCATGATGTCCGGGCACGGCACCATCGAAACGGCGGTGGAGGCGACGCGGGTCGGCGCACTCGACTATCTCGAGAAGCCGATCGCGTTGCAGCGGCTGCTTGCCACTGTCAAGCGCGCGCTGCGCAACCAGGACCACGCGACCGCGCCGCAGATCTCGCTGGCGACGATCGGGCGCGCCCAGGCGCTCGCCGAGCTGCGCAGGCGCCTCGCGCAACTTGCACAGGCCGGAGCCCATCTGATGCTGCGTGGCGAGCGCGGCATGGAGCCGGAGCTCTTCGCGCGCTTGCTCGCAGCGCCGGCCGCCCCGTTCCTCGCTGGGGACACGCTGCTCGCGGAAGCTTCGTCGGAGCTGCTGGCGCGCGCTTCCGGCGGGATCCTGTTCGTGCCGGATCTGACACAGCTCGCCCGCGGGGAGCAAAAAGGACTGGAGTTCGTCGTTGCGCGCGCCGACCGGCACAAGGTGCGCGTGGTGAGCTTTTCCCCCGTCGAGCCGAAGGCCTTGGTGGAAAAGCTGGCGTATGACTCTGAGCTCGTCGCACGGCTGGGCGAGCTTATCGTGCGGCTCCCGGCGCTGCGCGACTTCGCCGAGGACGTGCCCGATCTTGCCGCGCTGATGCTGGTACGCATGGTGGAAGCCCGCGCCTGCCCGCAACGCCGTTTGAGCGTGGCTGCGCTCAACGCGCTGCGCTACCACGCCTGGCCCGGCAACCTTGCGGAGCTGCAGAGCGTGGTGAAGAACCTCGCGCTCTCGGCGCTGGACGAGGAAATCGGGCTCGAAGACGTCGAGCGGGTGCTCGCCGCGCATGCGCCTACCGTATCGCATCCGGGGCTCGCGCTCGATCGCCCGTACCGCGAGGCGCGGGAGGGATTCGAACGAATCTACTTCGAGAATCTGCTGGCACAGGAGCATGGCAGCATGTCGCGAGTGGCGGAACGCTCCGGCCTCGAGCGCACCCACCTGTATCGCAAGCTCAAGGCGCTCGGCCTGCCGGTCGGCCGACGGGAAGAAAGTTGAGCGGGGCTACAATGCGGCCCTTCTTGCCACCGGCGGTACGCGCGTGAAGATCGTCATCCTCGGGGCGGGGCAGGTGGGCGCGTCGGTCGCTGAGAGTCTCGTATCCGAGCAGAACGACATCACCGTCGTCGACGTTGACCCGGCGCGCCTGCGCACGCTCCAGGACCGGTTCGATCTGCGCACCGTCACGGGGAGCGCGTCGCACCCTTCCGTGCTGGCCGCGGCCGGGATCGAGGACGCCGATCTGCTGATCGCGGTGACGCAGCAGGATGAAACCAATCTGGTGGCGTGCAAGATCGCGGCCCGGCTGTTCAACGTGCCGCGGCGGATCGCACGGGTGCGCGCGACCGACTACCTGAACGACGAGAAGGTGCTGGGACCCGAGGGCTTTGAGGTAGACCTGATGATCTGCCCCGAGCAGGTCCTCACGGACTACATCGTCAAGCTGGTGGAGTTTCCCGAGGCGTTGCAGGTGCTCGATTTCGCCGACGGCAAGGTAAGCCTGGTCGCGGTGCGCGCCTACCAGGGCGGGCCGCTCGTCGGCCACCCGATCCGCGAGTTGCGCCAGCACATCCCCAATATCGATACGCGGATTGTTGCGATCTTCCGCAAGGACACGGCGGTCGTCCCCGACGGCGACACGGTGATCGAAGCGGGAGACGAGGTCTTCTGTCTCGCTTCGGCGCAGAACATCCGCCGCGTGATGATCGAGCTGCGCCGCATGGACAAGCCGGTGAAGCGCGTCATGATCGCCGGCGGGGGCAACATCGGCCAGCGTCTTTCCCAGGCGCTCGCGGCGGACTATTCGGTGCGCGTCATCGACCACAACAAGCGGCGCTGCGAGCTGCTCGCGGCCACGCTGGAGGGCGTGCTGGTGCTCAACGGCGATGCCACCGACGAAGAGCTGCTCGAAGAGGAGAACGTCGCAGAGATGGACCTGTTCGTCGCCGTCACCAATGACGACGAGAACAACATCATGAGCTCGCTGCTCGCGAAACGCATGGGCGCCCGCCGGGTGGTGTCGCTGATCAACCGCAGGAGCTACGTCGATCTGGTCCAGGGCGCGCAGATCGACGTCGCGATTTCGCCCGCCCAGGCAACGATCGGCAGGCTCCTCGCGCACGTGCGTCGCGGTGACGTCGTCGCCGTGCATAGCCTGCGCCGCGGCGCGGCGGAGGCGCTGGAAGCCGTGGTGCACGGCGACCGCGAGTCCTGCCGCGTCACCGGGCGGCGCATCGAGGAGATCGAGCTGCCGCCGGGCGCCAGCATCGGCGCGATCGTGCGCGGCGACGAGGTGCTGATGGGACACCACGACACCCAGATCCTCGCCGAGGATCATGTCATCGTCTTCGTCGCCGACAAGAAAACCTTGCCGAAGGTGGAGCGCCTGTTCCAGGTTGGCGCGCGGTTCCTGTAGGGCGTCTCCAGGCCAGTAATGCGCCCCCTTGCGGTCCTGCGGATTCTCGGGCTGGTCGTGATGCTGTTCGCTTGCTGCATGCTGGTGCCGTTCGCATTTTCTCTGCTGCTCGGCGACGCAGTGCTGTTTGCCTACTACATCTCGGTGGTCATCACGCTCGTCGCGGGCGCCGCGCTGTGGTTCGCGACGCGCCGTGCCACGGGTGAGCTGCAGATTCGCGATGGGTTCCTGCTGGTCGCACTGGTATGGACGACGCTGCCGGCCTTTGCCACGCTGCCACTCCTTTTCTACATTCCGGAGCTGACGTTCACCAACGCCTATTTCGAAGCGGTCTCGGGGCTCACGGCGAGCGGCGGGACGGTGCTCAGCGGGCTCGACGATCTGCCGCCCTCGATCAACCTGTGGCGCGGATTCATGATCTGGCTGGGCGGGATGGGAGTCATCGTGCTTACGGTGGCGATCCTGCCTCTGCTCGGCGTGGGCGGAAGCCAGATCTTCAAGGCCGAGACGCCGGGGCCCATGAAGGACACCAAGCTCACGCCGCGCATCGCGGAAACCGCCAAAGGCCTGTGGCTGGTCTATTTCGCGCTCACCGGCCTGTGCCTGCTCGCCTATCGATGGGCCGGAATGACGTGGGTGGACGCCCTGATGCACGCGTTCACCACCATGGGGCTGGGCGGGTTCTCCACTCACGACGCGAGCTTCGGCCACTGGAATTCGCCCAAGGTCGAGTTGGTGGCGATCGTGTTCATGATGATCGCGGCGATCAACTTCGCCACGCACTTCCTTGCATGGAGAAGGCTTTCCCTGGCCCCCTACCGTCGCGATCCGGAAGCCGCCGTCTACCTTTTCGTGCTCGTCGGGTCGGTGTGCGGCGTTGCGCTCTATCTGTTCCTCGTCGGCGTGTATCCGGATCCCTGGGTCGCCCTGCGGTTCGCCGCCTTCAACGTCGTGTCGGTCGCGACGACCACGGGCTACTCGAACACCGACTACAACGCCTGGCCGATCTTCGCGCCGCTGTGGATGCTGTTCCTGTGCAGCTTCGTATGCTGCTCGGGCTCGACCGGCAGCGGAATGAAAATGATCCGCGCGCTGATCCTGTTCAAGCAGATTTTCCGGGAGCTGCTGCGCATCATCCATCCGCGGCTGCAGCGGCCGGTCAAGCTCTCGGGACTGGCGATCGAGAACCGCATCGTGCTGGCAGTGCTCGCCTACGTGTTCGTCTACGTCTCGTGCATCATTCTCGCGACGCTGCTGCTCACCGCCACCGGTCTGGACGTCCTGACGGGATTTTCCGCGGCGGTCGCCTCGATCAACAATACCGGTCCCGGGCTCGGACAGGTCGGCCCGCGGTCGACCTACGCCGTGCTAAGCGACTTTCAGATCTGGGTCTGCTCGTTCCTGATGCTGCTCGGCCGGCTCGAGCTGATGACGCTGCTCGTCGTCATGACGCCGGCCTTCTGGCGCAAGTAAGCGCGCGCAGGCCGGAGCTAGCCGTGTTTCTTGGCCTTCTTCTTCGTGCCGTGCGGGCGTTTCTTGCCGTAGCTGGCCTTGTAGATCTTCCCCTTGCGCGTGCGCTTGTCGCCTCTTCCCATGTTGCCGCTCCTTATCGTGAAGTTGGCGGAATTATATCGGCCGGCTCGTAGGCGAGATTCGGCGCGAGCCAGCGCTCCATCTCCTCGACCCCGGCGCCCTTGCGTCGCGCGTAGTCTTCCACCTGGTCTTTGCCGACCCGGCCCACCGCGAAATAGCTCGACTGCGGGTGCGAGAAGTAGAACCCCGAGACCGAGGACGCAGGCAGCATCGCATACGACTCGGTGAGCTGCATTCCGGTGTTCCGCTCCGCGCCGAGGATCGTGAACAGCGGGCCTTTCGCGGTGTGGTCCGGGCAAGCCGGATAGCCAGGCGCCGGCCGGACCCCGCGATACGCTTCGGCGAGCAATCCTTCGCTGGCGAGCCGCTCGTCGCCGGCGTATCCCCAGAATTCCCGCCGCACGCGCTCGTGCAGGTGCTCGGCGAATGCTTCCGCAAGCCGATCCGCGAGCACCTTCAGCATGATCGCGCTGTAGTCGTCGTGGCCGGCCTCGAACGCCGCGACTCTCGCCTCGAACCCCGACGCGCAGACTGCGAATGCGCCGACGTAGTCGCGCACGCCCGAGTCCTTCGGAGCGACGAAATCCGCAAGGCACAGGTTCGGTCGCCCCGCGGGCTTGTGGTTCTGCTGCCTGAGGTTGTACAGCGTCATGAGTGTCGCGCTGCGCGACTCGTCGGCGTAGATTTCGACGTCGTCGCACGCGACCTGGGCCGCCGGAAAGAGCCCGCAAACGCCATGGGCACGAATCCATTTGTCGCGCACGACCTGGGCGAGCATCTGCTTGCCTTCGGCGAGCACGCGCCTTGCCTGTTCCCCGACCACGGGATCGTCGAGGATCTTGGGATAGGAGCCGGAGAGCTCCCATGCCTGGAAGAACGGCGACCAGTCGATGTAGGGAATGAGCCGCTCGAGCGGGTAGTCGCGCAGGCGTTCAATCCCGGGACGCTTGGGCACAGGCGGGCGGTAGCTCGCCCAATCCGTCTTCAGCCCGAGCCTGCGCGCCTCTGCGATCGGATGCAAGGGCCCTGGGCCTTTCTTCTCGGCATGCTGCGCCCGGACCCGCGCATAGTCGGCGCGCAGGGTCTTGAGGTAGCCGTCGCGCGCCTCCGGCGACAGCAGGCTCTGC
>DASYPC010000197.1:0-11246 GCA_036007105.1 Burkholderiales bacterium
CGCGCGCCAGCTCGGGTAGAGCGTGGCGAAAAACGACAGCACGAGCGACATCAATCCGATCGTCGCGACGTCCATCACCTGCACTTCCGAGGGCAGGTCGGAGATGTAGTACACGTCCTTGGAAAGGAACTTGAAGCCGAGCACCTGCTCGAGCGCCGGCACCACGACGTCGACGTTGAATGCGAGCACGACGCCACCGACGACCCCGATCAGCGTGCCGATGACGCCGATCAGCGCGCCCTGCACCACGAAGATCTGCATCACCGAGCCGGGCGATGCGCCGAGCGTGCGCAGGATCGCGATGTCGGCCTGCTTGTCGGTGACGAGCATGACCAGCGTGGAGACGATGTTGAACGCCGCGACGGCGACGATCAGCGTGAGGATGATGAACATCACGCGCTTCTCGATTTCCACCGCGCGGAAGAAATTCGCGTGGCTGCGCGTCCAGTCCGACGCGTAGAACTCGTTGCCGAGCTTCGCCAGCAGCTCGCGCGCCACCGTGCGCGCAGCGAACAGATCGTCCAGCTTGAGGCGCACGCCGGAAACGGCGGAATCCATCTGGTACAGGCGCTGCGCATCTTCGAGGTGAATGAGGGCGAGCCCGGAGTCGTATTCGAACATCCCGATCTCGAAAAGGCCGACCACGGTGAACTGCTTCAGGCGCGGGATCACGCCCGCGGGCGTGACCTGCCCTTGCGGCGCGATCAGCGTCACCTTGTCTCCCGGCATCGCACTGAGCGTGCGCGCGAGATCGGTCCCGAGCACGATGCCGAATTCGCCCGCCTTGAGCGCATCGAGCCGGCCGGCGCGCATGTGGCGGCCGATTTCCGCGACACTGTCTTCCTGCGCGGGGAGCACGCCGCGCACCACCACGCCGCGGACCCCTTGTCCGGCGGACAGCATTCCCTGCGCATTGACGAACGGCGCCGCCGCCCGCACGCGCGGGTGCTTCGCAGCGATCGCCGCGACCGCCTGCCAGTCGGCCAGCTTGTTGTTGACGCCCGAAATCTGCACGTGCGACGCGACGCCGAGGATGCGCGCGCGCAGCTCCGTCTGGAAGCCGTTCATCACCGACAGCACGACGATGAGCGCGGCGACGCCGAGCGCAATCCCCGCCATCGAGGTGAGCGAAATGAAGCTGATGAAATGGTTGCGGCGCTTCGCGCGCGTGTAGCGCAGGCCGACCAGCAGTTCGTAGCGCACGTTCGGCAGAGGATACTCGATACTAAAATGCCGTGCCATGGACGCCGATGCACGCTGCTCGCTCGCCCGCCTGATTCGCAGCTCGCGCATCGCTTCGCTGGGCACGCTGCGCAAGGGCGCGCCCAACGTGTCGATGGTCGCCTACCTGCCCTCGTCCGACTTCGTGTCCTTCTGGCTGCGCCTGAGCCGGCTCGCATGGCACACGCAGGACCTCTCGGTCGATGCGCGCATGTCTCTTTCAATAGGCGAGAGCGACGACGGGCGCGCCGATCCGCAGACCCTCGCGCGCGTGACGCTGCGCGGCGAAGCGGCCGAAATCCGCGGCGACGACGCGGCCGGCGAACGGCTCCGGCGCGGCTGGCTGGAGCGCTTCCCGGCATCCGCCGTGACGTTCGAGCTCGCCGACTTCTCGTTCTGGCGCGTCGCACCGCGCGATGCGCGTTTCGTCGCCGGCCTCGGCCGGACCTACAACCTGTCCGCGGCCGACCTCGCGCGCTCGGCGCGGGGAGGCGCCTGAGATGCTCGAGCTCGCGCTCGCCACGATCCTTGCGATCCATCCCGCGCCGGAGTGCGCGGTGACCCTGGAGGCACGCGAGGAAGCGCCGCGGCGCATCCTGCGCCTTCGGCCTGCGTGCCCGATCGGATACTCCTCCACCCACGCGGCGCTGCGAGCGCTGCTCGCGCATTCCGGTGGCGAACCGCAGGCGCGCGTGTCGCTCGGCCGCATCGTCGAGTACCCGTGGCTTTCGTCGCTGCTCGCGCGCGAAGCCTCGAGCTCGCGGCACTGGGACGCCGCCGCCGGCCGTCCGGTGCGCGGGAACGAAAATCAATGGGTCGCGCGGATGCTGCTGGCGATGCCCGAGTTCACCGCCCTGTTCGATTCGTGGCAGATCGCGGGCGTCTCGGTGGAAAAGGTGCTGATCAAGCCCGCGGCGCAGTTGCCGCTCGCTGCAGGTGCGCCTCTTCCCCCGAACGCGCGCCTGCCCTACGACGCGATTTTGTGGGTGACGCTCAAGCGCTAGCACCGAAGAACCGCGACGATGCACCGCCGGATCCTCGGGATCGATTTCACCTGCGCGCCGCGCGCGTCCAAAGCGATTACAGTCGCGTTCGCAAGCCGCAGCGGGGACGCGCTGGTCGTCGATCGCTACGCACGCCTGACCGATTTCGCCTCGTTCGAAGCGCTGCTTGCGCAGCCCGGTCTGTGGATCGGGGGATTCGACTTTCCGTTCGGCCTGCCCGCCGAGCTGGTCCGCGACCTCGGCTGGCCGCGCGAATGGCGCGCACTCGTCGAGCACTGCGAGGCGATGACGCGTCTGCAATTCCGCGCACAACTGGATGCGTACCGCGCGACTCGCCCGGCAGGCCGCAAGTACGCCCACCGGGCGACCGACGCACCGGCCGGATCGTCGAGCCCGATGAAGCTCGTCAATCCGCCGGTTGCGCTGATGTTTCACGAGGGCGCCCGGCGGCTCGCCGCCTCGGGCGTGCACGTGCCGCGGCTTTTGCCGGGTGACCGGTCGCGCGTCGCGCTCGAGGCCTATCCGGGACTGCTCGCGCGATCGATCGTGCGCGGCTCGTACAAGAGCGACACCCGGTCGAAACACACCGCCGAGCGGGCCGGATTGCGCAGGACGATTCTTGCGGCGCTGCGCAGCGGGAACCACAAGCTGGGTCTGGTGGTTCGCTTTGCAACGCCGACGCTGCATCGGGCCGCGCTCGCGGATGGATCCGGCGACCTGCTCGATGCGGTCCTCTGCGCGGTACAGGCGGCGTGGGCCGCCGGTCAGCCGCGCTACGGATTTCCGCGCCGGGTGCCCGCCTGCGAAGGCTGGATCGTCTCGGCCTAGCCCGGTCTATACTTTTTGCGATCCATGGCAAAGCTGACGATCAACGGGATTGAAAAGGACGCGCCGGTGGAGGATGCGATGCCGCTCCTGTGGGTGCTGCGCGAAACGTTCGGGCTCACCGGCGTCAAGTTCGGCTGCGGCGTTGCCGCGTGCGGCGCGTGCAGCGTGCTCGTCGATGGCGCGGCGACGCGCTCGTGCGTGACGCCGGTCGCGGCCGTCGCCGGCAAATCGATCACGACGATCGAAGGGGCGAGCAGCCGCGCGCCGTGGCTTGCGTTGCGCGACGCATGGATCGCGGAGCAGGTCCCGCAATGCGGCTACTGCCAGATGGGGATCCTGATGGCGAGCATCGCGCTGCTCGAGGCGAAGCCGAAGCCCACCGACGCGGAGATCGACGCGGCGATCACGAACATCTGTCGCTGCGGGACCTATCCGCGCGTGCGCAAGGCGATTCATCGCGCTGCCGCTCGCTTGCCGGAACGCAGCCGATGAGCGAAGCGGTCGCGCCGGCGCCGGTTCCGGTTCCGAAGAGTCCCCGCCGGCGGCGCCTGCTCATCGCCGTGGGGCTTGCGGGCGGCGCGATGGTCGTCGGCGGCGCGCTTCTCTATTCTCCTCGCGACCGGCTGCGCAAGCCCGCCATGCTCGCCGCACTGTCCGCAACCACGACCTTCAACGCCTGGGTCCGCATCGGCTCGGATGGCGCCGTCACCGTGCTCGTCGCGCGCCAGGAGATGGGACAGGGAATCACGACCGCACTCCCCATGCTGGTCGCCGAGGAATTGGACTGCGATGTCGCGCAATTGCGCTTCGAGCAGGCGCCGGTCGATGCGGTGTACGCCAATGCGACGCTGCTCGCGGACGGCCTGCCTTTCCGGCCGGACGACGATGGCTGGGTTGCGGGACTGGCGCGCCTGACGCAATACAAGGTCGCCGAGCTCCTCGGCGTGCAGACGACCGGCGGATCGACGAGCGTGCGCGACGCGTGGACTATCCTGCGCCACGCCGGCGCAGCAGCGCGTTCGCAGCTCGTCGCCGCGGCGGCGCGACGCTGGGGCGTTCCTGCGGCCGAATGCACGACCGATCGCGGCCGGGTACTGCACGCGTCGGGCAACCGGGCGCTGGGCTATGGCGAACTCGCCCTCGAGGCAGCGCAGATCCCGCCCGCCCGCAACGTGCCGCTCAAGGATCCGCGCGCCTTCCGGCTGATCGGGAAATCCCAGGCGCGTCTCGACATCCCGCAAAAGACGGAGGGCACCGCACCCTACGCGATCGATGTCCGGTTGCCGGGAATGGCCTATGCGGCGATCGCCCACTGCCCGGTCTTCGGCGGCGTCCTGAAGCGTGCAGACGCCGGCAAGGTCACGCGGATGGCGGGCGTGAGAGCGGTGGTCGAGCTGCCGCAGAGCTCGACGTCCGCCGCCGCCGTTGCCGTCGTCGCCGACAACTGGTGGCGCGCGCGAAACGCGCTCGCCGCGCTCGAAATCTCCTGGGATGGAGGGACGCACGCAAGTCTCGACTCCGCGGCGCAACGTGCCGCCTATGCGGAGTTGCTCGCGAACGGCAAGGCGCGCGAGTACGAGCGCATCGGCGACGCAAAGGCCATTCTCGATTCGAGCCAGCGCCGGGTCGAAGCCACGTACTTCGTGCCCTATCTCGCGCACGCAACGATGGAGCCGATGAATTGCACCGCGCTCGTCAAGGACGCTCGCTGCGAGATCTGGGTCGGCAACCAGGCCCCCACGATCGCCCGGTGGATGGCAGCAAAGGCGGCCGGGGTCGCGAGCGAACAGGTCACGCTGCACACGCCCTTTCTCGGCGGCGGGTTCGGCCGGCGGGCGGAAATGGATGTCGTCGTCGAAGCAACGATGATCGCCGCCCGCGTTCCAGGCACGCCGGTCCAGCTCATCTGGTCGCGCGAGGAGGACCTGCAGCACGACACGTACCGGCCGATGGCCATGGCACGATTCCGCGGCGCGCTCGATGCGACCGGCGCGCTCGCCGCATGGCACAACCGGATCGTCAGCCAGTCGTGCACGCAAAGCTTTACCGCGCGCCTGCTTCCGGCCGCGGCGTCCGACCTGTTGAAGGACAAGACGACCAGCGAAGGCGCCTACGACCTCGCGTACTCGATGCCGAACCGCCTCGTCGAGCATGTGCTCGCCGAGCAACCGGTCCCGGTCGGCTTCTGGAGGAGCGTCGGACACAGCTACAACGCGTTCTTCGTCGAATCCTTTATTGACGAAGTCGCGCATGCAGCCGGAAAGGATCCGCTGCAGTTCCGTCTGGCAATGCTCGCCGGCTCGCCGCGTCATCGACGCGTGCTGGAAACCGCCGCGCGTGCGGCCGGCTGGGGAACCTCGCTCGCGAGCAAAGGCGCAGCGCGCGGCATCGCGCTCGCCGAATCGTTCCACTCGATCGTCGCGCAGGTCGCCGAGGTGGAAGTCATTCCGCCCGGCACGGTGCAGGTGCGCCGCGTAGTCTGCGCGATCGACTGCGGCCGCGCGATCAACCCGGACACCGTGGTCGCGCAGATGGAAAGCGGGATCGTGTACGGCCTCTCGGCGGCGCTCTACGGAGAAATCACGCTCAAGGGCGGCAGCGTCGAGCAGACGAACTTTCCCGGCTACGAGGTCGTGCGCATGGCGGACTGCCCGGCGATCGAAGTCCACATCGTCGAGAGCGGCTGGGAGCACCTCGGCGGGGTCGGCGAACCCGGCACGCCGCCGATCGCGCCCGCTGTGGCGAACGCGGTGTTTGCGGCCACCGGACGGCGCGTGCGCGACCTGCCGATCCGGATCGCGTAGCCGGCTGGCAGCTCGCCCTGATCCTGAGGTAGATTGCAGCATGAGCTCCGCTCCGCCCGACGACGAAGCCTTCACGCTGCTGGTGGTGGACGACAACGAGGCGAACCGCGACATGCTGTCGCGGCGACTGATCCGCAGGGGATTCGCGGTCACGTGCGCTTCCGGTGGGCACGAAGCGCTCGAGCAGATTACCCGGGAGCGCTATGACCTGATCCTGCTCGATCTCCTGATGCCAGACATGGACGGCATGCAGGTGCTGCGCACGATCCGTGAGACTCGTTCTTCGGCCGAGCTGCCAGTGATCATCACCAGCGCGAAAGATGCGACGAGCGACGTGATTGCCGGCCTCGAAGCCGGCGCCAATGACTATCTGACGAAGCCGCTCGATTTCGCGATCGTCAAGGCGCGCGTGCGCGCGCAAATCAAGCTCAAGCGCGCCGTGGAGCGGGTGCACCGGCTGGAGCGCGACCTTGCCGAGCGCAACCGCGCGCTCGAAGCGGCGAACCAGCGCATGCAAGCCGACCTCAGCGCCGCGGCGCGCATCCAGGAGGCGATGCTTCCCGCGTCGGTCCCCGATCTGCCGCAGGCGAAGTTCGCCTGGATGTTCAAGCCCTGCGGCGACCTCGCCGGGGACGCGCTGAACGTGTTCCCGCTGGGCGAGCACCACGTTGCGATGTACGTGCTTGACGTGGTCGGGCACGGCGTGGCGGCGAGCCTGCTCTCGGTCGCCGTCAGCCGCGTGCTCACGCCTTCGCCCGATTCGTTCCTGATGCGACCGACCGCGGAGCCGCCAGGGTACCGGCTGCTGCCTCCGGGCGAGGTCGCCGGGCAGCTTAACCGCCGGTTCCCGTTCGATTCGGCGACCGAGCAGTTCTTCAGCCTGCTCTACGGCGCACTCGACCTGCGGACGCTGGAATGGCGTTTCGTTTGCGCAGGCAATCCCGGTCCGATCCACGTTGGGCGCGGCGGCGCCTCACCCCGGATCATCGCAGCGCACGAGCGCCTGCCGATCGGCATGGGCGACCGCACCTACCCGGAGCATCTGATGAAGCTCGAGCCGGGCGACCGGCTGTTCATCTACACCGACGGGATCTCGGAAGCGATGAGCCCCTCCCAGGAGCCGTTCGGCACGCAGCGCATGCTCGATTCGCTCGCGGGCAGCCACGCGCTCTCGCTGGAAGAAAGCCTCGCGTCGCTGTGGAACGAAGTCGAGCGCTGGTGCGCGAGTTCGGCCCGCCAGGACGACGCCTCGGTGGTCGCAGTCGAGATCCGGCAGCGCTAGCGGCGGAACGGACGCGGGTAGGTGGTGACGGACAGGTTGCCGTCGCGATCGTACGCCTGCACGCCGAACAGGAAATTGTCCTTCGAGACGTCGACCAGCGTGTGGTGCGTTGCGTTGCCTGCGTCGTACGCGTGCTGCCAGAACGGCGCGGTCGTCTCGCGCCACAGGATGCGGTAGCCCGCGACGTCCGGCTCCGGGTTGGGCTTCCAGCGCAGCGTCGTGTTGTGCTCGAGAAAGAGCGTCATGACCTCGACGTCCTTCGGCGCCGACGGGCCGAGCGCGAGCGAGGCGAGTGCCGCGGCGTTCACGCGCGCGACGTCGGCGACATAGCCAAAGTCGACGAATTCCGGCAGGTCGCCGTACTGCACGCCCTTCTCGACGCGCACGTCCTGGTGCTGGTGGCGGAAGTCCTCGAACACCTCGGTGAAGCGGATCGCCGGATACCCGGCTTCGAGAAACGGGATATGGTCGCCGCCGCGCAGGTAGCGGTCGCGCCGATAGATCACGTCGACCTTGAGCTGGGGAACATGTCGCTCCGCGACTTCCTTCACGTAGCGCGCGAGGCTTCGGGTCGGGAGGTCGTTCTCCCCGCCGGTCCGCAGCGCAATCAGCACTTCATCCGGCAGCGTCTTGAGCGGCGGCACGCCCTCGGCGAACAGCCGCACCCTGCCGCGCTCGATCCGGCCGTCGACGCTGCGCGTATTGCCAACGATGTCGTTGGTGATCATGCCGGCGACCTCGAGGCCCTTCGCCCTTGCGCCCTTCGCCCAGCCGTATGAACCGAGCAGGCCCTGTTCCTCGCCGGCCACCATCATGAAGACGAGCGTCGCGTCGAACTGGTAGCGCGACATCACGCACGCGAGCTCCATCGACACCGCGGTGCCGGAAGCATCGTCGTTCGCGCCGGGCGCGTCCTTCTCGGGGTCGATCGGGCTCGAGGGCATCGAGTCGTAATGGCCGCTCACGACGTAGTGCCGGTCGCGGCTCTCGGCCTGCGTGCCCGGCAGTGTCGCCACGACGTTGACGATCTGCGTCGGCTTCGGGATGCGCGGACCCTGCTCGACGAGGTGCTCGTCGAACGCGACCTGCAGGCGCCCGCCCGATTCGCGGCTGCACTGTTCCAGCTCGGCCTTGATCCAGCGGCGCGCGGCACCGATGCCGCGCGTCTCGGACGCGGGATCGGACAGCGAGTTGCGCGTGCCGAACGCGACCAGCATGCGGATGCGCGCCTCGATGCGCCCGGCGGAAATCTCGGCAGTGATCTTCCGGATCAGCGGATTCGGCGCACCCGGCGGCGCGGCGAGCACGCAGGGCAGGCCCGCGGCAAGCGCGAGCGTCGCTGCGATGGCTTGGCTTTTTTTCATGTCATCAGAGCCTTCTCATGGACAGGGCTTCGTGGCGGATCCCGGGATGCACTCCCGAATGACCGGCGCATTGGTGACGCCGATTCCGATCGTGCAGGCGGACGCCGCCAGCAGCAGCACGAGCGCGGCGAGAGCACGGATCAGGATGCGTCCTTTTGCGGAAGCAACGCACGGATCTTTTCCAGCAGATTGGCGAGGTCGATCGGCTTGGTGTCGAAGTCGTCGCAGCCAGCGGCGAGCGCCTTTTCGCGTTCTCCGGCCATCGCATGCGAAGTCAACGCGATGACCGGGATGTGCTTCGTCTCGGGCGCAGCCTTGATCTGCCCGGTCGCGGCCCAGCCATCGATCCCGGGCAGGCTGAGATCCATCAGGATCAGGTCGGGCCTTTCATCGGCAGCCATCGCGACCCCTTGCTCGCCGTCGGTCGCGATCACGACATGGAAGCCGAGGCGCCCGAGCCGCCTCTTGAGAATGTCCGCATTGTCCTCGTTGTCTTCCACGTAAAGGATCTTCACGCCGCTGGCTCCCACCATCCTCCCTCCTCGCCGGATCATCAGCGCAACGCTTCGGCGGCGTCAAGCGGCCGAACCGAATCTCGCGCCGTGGCGGTGGCGCCGGAGCGCCGACTTGCGGTAGATTGTGCTACTGGACGTTTATCCACCCATGCACTGCGAGCTGGTCGTCCCGGCGCTTTTCGCCGCACACGAGATTCCCCGGCTGCCCTCGCTGGAGTTGCTCCTCGCGCGGGGCCGCGCGGCACACGCGGATTCGCTCTCGCTCGAAGCGTGGCTCGCCGAAGGGTTCGATCTCGCAGAAGGCCCGCTGCCGGCGGGCGCGATTACGGCTCAAGCGGATGGAACCGGACACGCGGATCGCAATCCCTTCTGGCTGCGCGCGGACCCGGTGCATCTGCGGCTCGGGCGCGCTCGCGTGACGCTGATCCCAGGGATTGGTTGCAATATTTCCCGCGACGACGCGATTGCGTTCGTCGCCGCGCTGAATGGCCATTTCGGCGCCGAGTATCTCTTCGTGATGACGAGACCGGAGCAATGGTGCCTGCGTACACCCGCCGAAGGCGCGCTCGACTCCCTGTCCCCACTCGAGCTGGCCGGGCAGGAAGTCGATACAGCGCTGCCGCGCGGAGCCGAAGCGGCGCGCTGGCACGCGCTCATGAACGAGATCCAGATGGTCCTGCACGAGCACCCGCTCAACGCCGAACGCGAACGGCGCGGCGATCCGTCGATCAACAGCGTGTGGTTGTGGGGCGCGGGACGTCTTCCCGCGGCTGCACACGCGCCCTGGCACTCGGTGACCGCGGATGACGCGCTCGCCGCTGGGCTCGCGCGGATGGCGGGCATACGCCAGCGCGCGCTGACCCCCGGCGCCGGGGAATGGCTCGAGGGCGCACCGCACGAAGGCCGGCACCTCGTCGTGCTCGATTCGCTGCGGGCGGCGCTCGTCCTCGGCGGCGCGGATTCGCACGTGGAGCGACTCACCGCGCTCGAGTCCCGCTGGTTCGCCCCGTTGCTCGAAGCGCTGCGCGCCGATCGCATCGGCATGGTCACCGTGCAAGTGCCGGATTCGGGTCATGCGTACGAGACGGTGCGCAGCGACCTGCGCCGCTTCTGGCGGCGCGCCCGGCCGCTTGCGGCGTACGCGTGAAGATCGTCGTTCGTCCCTATTCCGAGTCCGACCGGCTGGCGCTGGTCGGTGCCGGCGTCCACCCGTTGCTCGCGCGCCTCTACGCCGCGCGGCGGATCCGCTCCGCGACTGAGCTCGAGCTCGACGCTGCGCGGCTGGTGCCGCCCGACCAGCTGCTCAACGCAACGCGCGCCGCAGCGTTGCTCGCCGACGCGATCGAGCAGAAAAAAAGGATCCTCATCGTCGCCGATTACGACGCCGACGGAGCAACGGCCTGCGCAGTCGGCGTGCGGGCGCTGCGCCGGTTCGGCGCAACGGTGGATTACCTGGTACCGGACCGCTTCAAGCTCGGCTACGGGCTATCGCCCGAGCTGGTGGATCTCGCGCAAGCGCGCTCGCCCGATCTGCTGATCACGGTCGACAACGGGATCGCCAGCATAGAAGGGGTGGCGCGCGCAAAAGCACTCGGCATCGCGACGCTCATCACCGATCACCATCTGCCGGGCGCTGCGCTTCCCGATGCGGACTGCATCGTCAATCCGAACCAGCCGGGCTGCGCGTTTCCGTCGAAGGCGATCGCCGGCGTCGGCGTGATGTTCTACGTCATGCTCGCGTTGCGCGCCGAATTGCGTCGCAGGGGCCGGTTCAAGGTCGATCCCGAGCCGAATCTGGGCGTGCTGACCGACCTGGTCGCGCTCGGCACGGTCGCCGACGTCGTGCCGCTCGATGCCAACAACCGCATCCTGGTCGCGCAAGGGCTGAAGCGCCTGCGCTCGGGGTTCGGAAATCCGGGGCTGGCGGCGCTGCTTCGCTCCGCGGGGCGCTTCCCTGCCGAAGCGAACTGCTTCGATCTCGGCTTCATCCTCGGGCCCCGGCTCAATGCCGCCGGCAGGCTTGCCGACATGAGCCTGGGCATCGAGGGCCTGATCACCGACGACGAAGACAAGGCGGCGAATTGCGCCCAGGAGCTGGATCGCTTGAATCGCGAGCGCCGCCGGATCGAGGGCGGCATGCTCGATGGCGCGCTCGCAGCGCTGGACGCGCTCGTCGAACCGCCGGGCGCCGCCGTCACGCTATTCGAAACCGGATGGCATCAGGGGGT
>DASYPC010000198.1:0-5662 GCA_036007105.1 Burkholderiales bacterium
AAACTTGAGGTCACAAACTGTGACCTCAAGTTTCAATGCCCGGCGCAGAATTGGCTTCATCCAGGCACGCTCGTCGTCGATAGGGGAGAAAACAATGAGCAAGCCGCAACCGACAAGCACGACGATTCCGATCGACCCGGATTTTTTCTGCGACGGTCAGTACGTCGTACTGCTCTCGCAAAGCCTCGGCGGAAGCGGCATGGATCCGCGCGCACTCGCGGACACGCTCGGCGGCAACGACCGGAAGACCATGAACGACCTGGTGCGTCGCGGCGTCTGCCTGCCGATCTACTTTGGTGCCGACTGCGCGATGGACCGTTGCACAAAGTTCGTCGTGGGCGATCTCGATGAAACGCACGAGAAGGCATGGATCGCGCGCCTGACCGGGAGGCTCGCAATCCCGTGCGGGAAGCTCGTCCTCGTTTGCGGCGGAGGCGTCGGCGAAGAACTCGAGCGCGCCGTCTCGGGCAAGCCAGCCGACCGCGACTATTGCATCTACCAGAGCATCGATGTGCCGCCGGGAGACTACCGCGTCGACGTGCTCACCTACTTGCACAGCAGCACCGTCAGCCTGCTTCACGAGGACCTCGACGACGAAGAGATCCAGCAGAAGTACAGGAACCTGCCGAGCGTCGACGAATGCTACGTCGTGCGCCTTACACCATTACAGGAAGAGCTGCCGCTCCCCGCGCTCGTCGAGGAAGTGGATTGGCCGGGCGTCTTCGAATTTCGCTAGAGGCGTCAGGCGCCCCTGAATTCCGGCTCGCGCCGCTCGGCGCTGGCCTTGATTCCCTCCTTGAAGTCCTGCGTGCGGCGCAGGCGGGTCTGCTCTGCGAGCTCATGCTTGGTCGCGGCGGCGACGCGATCGGCAAGGCCCTGGCGCAGCGTCGCGCGAGTCGCAACCACGCCGAGTGGCGCGCAACTCGCGATCTCGCGCGCGAGCGCCTGAGCCGCGGTGCGCACCTGATCGAGCGGAACCAGCACATCGGCAAGGCCCATGCGATGCGCATCGTCGCCTCTCACGCGACGGCTCGTGTAGAACATAAGCGAAGCGTTCGCGCGGCCGATCAGCTCGGGCAGCGTCACGGTCAAGCCGAATCCCGGATGGAATCCGAGCTTCGTGAAATTTGCGCTGAAGCGCGCTTCGGGACAGGTGACGCGAAAATCCGGAACCAGCGCGAGCCCGAGTCCGCCGCCGACGGCCGGGCCATGGATCGCGCCGACGATCGGCTTGCGCGTGCGAAAAAGCCGCACTGCTTCGAGATAGAGATGCTCGGTCGCGCTGTCGCCCGAGCGGCCCGGGATGGTGCCGTCCGGAGCGAGCGCCCGGCCGTCGCCGAAATTCGCGCCGGCGCAGAACGATTTTCCCTGCGCCGCGAGCACGATCGCGCGGCAATCCGGCTCGTCGTCGAGCTTCTCGAACATGTCGGCGAGCTGCCGGATGAGCTCCATGTCGAAGAAATTGTGGGGTGGGCGGCGGATCTCGACCGTCGCCACGAAATCGGCGAGCTCCAGGCCCAACTCCCCGGTCGTTTCCATGAACCCTCCTTGGTTACAGCGAATCCTGACGCTTTACGATGAGCGCGTCCACTACCGACACGCCCTTTCCCTGCGGGTGCACGATCACCGGATTCAGATCGATTTCCGCTATGCGATCGGAATGCTCGGAGGCAAATTTCGAGAGCGCGTTCATCACCGACGCGAGCCCATCGACGTCCGCCCCCTCAAGAAGGACTTTCGCTCTCAGCGCCTTGAGCAGCTCGCGCGCTTCTGCGGCGGAAACCGGAGCAGGCGCAAGTGCGGTGTCACGAAGAATCTCGGCCTGGGTGCCGCCGAATCCGACGATCAGCATCGGTCCGAAGGTCGGATCTCGCTTCGCGCCGATGATCATCTCGATGCCGGGAGGCGCCATTCGCTGGACCAGAACGCCGCGAAGGTCGGCGTCCGGATGATGCTTTCGCGCACTAGCCAGTACCGCCTTGTATGCGTCCACGACGGATTCTGCGCCGCTGACGTTCAATGCAACTGCGCCCGCGTGGTTCTTGTGCAGGATGTCGGGCGACTGGACTTTGAGCGCGACGGGACCCTCGAAGCGCTGCGCCGCGGCGATCGCATCCTCGACGCTCGATGCAAGCGACGCTGGCGCCATCGTGATTCCGTACTGCGCGAGTAGCGGCGCAGCCTCGTATTCGCACAGGACGGGGCCGGCCGCCTCGAGCACCGACCGCGTTTTCTTCAACCGATCCTCGTCGCGCGCCGGAGCGACGACGTCCGGGTTCATCCCGCGCTCGCGCGCCACCCGGTATCCGGCCATCGCCGCCACCGCGCGCGCGCAATTGTGCATGCTTGCGATGAGCGGAAATCCGGCTTCGCTCAGGATTTTCGCCGGACCCGGGCCCGGCATCGTGTACGACCACATCACGATCGGCTTCGGCGTCTCGCGGCCCACCCAGACGAGGCTCGCGCGTTCGCGCTCGTACACTTCTGCGCTGCGTGCCGACACGACGACGATCACCGAGTCGACGCGTTCGGATTCGCCAACCATGCTCGCAAGCTTGCTGTAGCCGAGCTGCCGTACCGCCTGCGCGGTGCAGTCCACCGGGTTCTGCGACGTGCCATACGAAGGAATGTGAACGTCGATCCGGCTGCGCGTCTCGGCGTCGAGCTCCGGGACCTCGAGGCCGGCGGCGACGCAGGCGTCGGCGATCCACCCGCCGGCGCCGCCGGACGCGGTGACGATCCCGACGCGCTTGCCTGCGGGAAGGCGCTCGCGATACGCGGAAAAGCACGCAGCGATGTCGACCATTTCCTCGATGTCCGCGCCTTCGATGATTCCGTAGCGGCGAAACATCGCCCGATAGACCTCGTGCTCGCCCGCGAGCGCGGCGGTATGCGAAGCCGCCGCGCGCCGCCCTGCTTCGCTACGCCCGATCTTGGCGACGATGATCGGCTTGCCTGCCTGCAGCGCTTTTGCAGCGGCGCGGTGGAACGTATCCGCATTGCGGATCGCCTCGAGAAAGAGCACGAAAATCTCAGCGCTGCCCGCATCGAGGAGGTAGTCGACGACGTCGAAGCATTCCAGCGCAGCTTCATTGCCGGTCGTGACCACGTGGCTGAACGGAATTTCGCGCGGGCGCCCACGATCGAAAAAGGAGAAACCGATGCCGCCGCTTTGCGAGACGACGGCAACCCGACCGCCGCCGCGCTCCGGGATCAGCGGAATGTCGAGCGTCTCGATCGCCGGGCTGAACGTCGGGCACAAGCGCGCCTGCATGCTGGCGAATCCTTCGGCGTTCGGGCCGCAGACGGCCATGTCGTAGCGCCGTGCGATCTCGCCGATCCGCTTCTGCATCGCCGCGCCGGCATCCGCCTTGTCTTCGGCAAAGCCGGACGCGACGATCATCGCCGCCTTTACGCCGGCCTTTCCGCAGCGCTCCAGCTCGTCGGCGACGGTGGCTGCGGGAATGGTCAGCACTGCGAGGTCTACACGTTCCGGGATCGCGGCGACCGATGCGTACGCTCTCAGCCCCTGGACTTCCGCGTGGCTGCGGCTCACCGGGTAGACGCGCCCGGGATAGCGATGATGCAGCATCACCTTGAGCGTGCGGCCGCGGATGATGGAAGTGTCGGGCGAAGCGCCGACGACCGCGACGGACTGCGGCGAGAGCAGCGCGCCGAGATCCGGCACGGACTTAGCGCAGGCCGAGGCCGCGAGCGATGATGCCGCGGAGCACTTCGGTGGTGCCGCCCTGGATCGTCAGCTTGGGCGCGATGCCGGTCGCGCGGTCGACGATCTCGTCGAACGCCTCGCGCGCAGCCGAGCGCGGATCGACGAACGCCGCGAGGTCGCGTGCGCGCGCGGGCAGCGCCTGCTCCCAGAGCGTCCCGACGTCCTTGACGAGCGAGCCTTCGAGCACCGGCTCCTTGCCCGCCTGCAGCATGCCGTTCACCGATACCGACATCCGCCGCAGCGTGTGGAGCTGCGCGACGAGCCGTCCCAGACCTTCGGCGCCGCGCACATCGGGAGCGTTGCCCAGCACGCGGACGAGCTCGAACAATACGCTCGAGGTCTCGAGGAAGCGCTCCGGGCCGCTGCGCTCGTAGGCAAGCTCGCTCGTCGCCTGCTGCCACGCGAGATCGACCTTGCCCATCACGTGCTCTTCGGGCATGAACGCGTCCTCGAAGACGACCTCGTTGAAGTGGCGCGTGCCACTCATGTCGGCGATCGGGTTCACCTGGATCCCCGGCGTCTTCATGTCGACGAGAAACTGCGTCAGGCCGTGGCGACGGTTCTCCTTCGTCGGCGCAGCGGTACGGAAGAGACCGATCATGTAGTCGGCGTGGTTCGCGCCGGTCGTCCAGACCTTCGTGCCGTTTATCAGAAATCCGCCCTTGGTCGGCGTCGCCTTCGTCCGCGCAGCGAACAGATCCGACCCTGATCCGGGCTCGCTCATGCCGATGCAGAAGCAGCATTCGCCGCGCGTGATGCGCGGCAAGATGTCGGACTTGGTGCGCTCGCCCGCGTACTTGAGCAGGATCGGCCCGCTCTGCCGGTCCGCGGTGAAGTGCATTCCGACCGGCGCGTTCGCGACGCGGCATTCCTCGGTGACGACGTAGCGCTCGAGAAAACTGCGCTCGCGGCCGCCATAGCGCTTCGGCCAGGTCATCCCGATCCAGCCGCGCTCACCCATCTTGCGGCTGAATCCCGCGTTGTATCCGGACTCACGGTCCGAAACGCGCGGGTCGAACGTGCCGGCGGCGATCTCCTGGTGCAGGAAGGCGCGCACTTCCTCGCGCAGCGCCTGGACCTCGGGCGCGAGACGGATCTGGTCGAAGCGGATCGGCGTGCCCATGCGCTAGCGCGCCGCGAGCATCGGCCAGAGCGCGTCGGCGCCCTTCGCCGCGACGAGCTTCCCGAGCCGCACGGCCCACGCGCTTTCGGCGCCGAAATCGTCGCGCCACGCCCACAGCCGCTGCGTGAAGCGGTGCAGCGCGTGCTCGCCGGAAAATCCGATCGCGCCGTGGACCTGGTGCGCGATCGCCGCGCCTTCGGTCGCCGCTTCGCCAACGCGGATCTTCGCGGCCGCGACTTCGAGGAACACGGTTTCGTCGAACGACTCCGCGCAGTCGATCGCGTCCGCCGCCGAACCCGACGCGGCGAGCGCCGCCGCCGATTCGCCAGCGAGCCGCGCGAGATTGTGCTGGATCACCTGGAACTTGCCGATCGGGCGCTCGAACGCGACGCGCTCGTTGGCGTACGCGACCGAGCGCTCGAGGATCCCCTGCAGCGCTCCGCTCATCTGCGCAGCGCGCACCGCGGCGCCGATCATCCGCAGGGCTTCCTCGTTCGCGTTCTCCGGTGCGTCGCCCACCGCGACGGGCTTTGCCCCGACGCAGAGAACGACGTCGCGCGGCTCGCCCGCGATGTTCGCGCGCTGCTCGATCCGGCAATTCCCGCGCGGGACCAGTGCAACGACGCGCCCGTCCACCTTGTGCGCGATGAACGCGAAATGCGCCGCGTCGCGGGCGAAAGGAACCGCGTACGCGCGGCCGGTGATGTTGCCCTTCGGATCGAGCAGCAGCTCCTCGCCCTCGCCCACCGGCGCGACGCTGAGCGCTCCCGAGGGAACCCGCAATCCAGCCTGTGCGAGCAGCCATCCCG
>DASYPC010000199.1:0-11693 GCA_036007105.1 Burkholderiales bacterium
CAATCAGAAGCAACGGCTATGCCTGAAAGCAGAGCCTTTCGGATCAAGCGCTTACGACTTGCTGGCGGGTGGCTCCCGGTATGCTTTACCCGAGCCGTAGAGCGCCAGCCGCTCGCGCGCCGCTGCGCCGTGCGCCTTTTCGAAATCGGGAAATTCGAGCGTTTTTTTCTGCCAGCGAACCGCTGCGTCGAATTCACCCGCCTCGGCGTGGGCCGCGGCGAGCGTATCGATGATGTAGGCCTCCTTCCAGCCGCTCAGCTCGCACGCGGCAAGCGCAAGCTGCTTGGCGCGCGCGCCGTCGCGTAGCGCGTCACTCGGCGAGGTTGCGAGGATCCACGCAAGCGCGTTGTGCGCCTCCGCGCTGCGGCTTCCCAGCGCGATTCCGCGGCCGAGATCCTGCACGGCGTCGGCGGGTCGACCGAGTTGAATCAGCACGAAGCCAAGCGCGACGTGGGCCGATGCGAGCTCGCTTGCGGAGCGCTTGCCCGAGGCGATCACCTTGAGGCATTCCTCGAGCCGCTGCTCGCGGACCGTGCTTTGGTGGGTGCAGCGGTCCAGGTCGGATTCGCTCGCCAAAGCCCGCTCGATGCGTGCCGCCGTGAGCGGGTGGGTGGCGAAATAGTCGCGCGCCCCCCGCGCGCCCTTGCCGGGCCGCGCCTTGTCGAGGCGCTCGAGCAGCTCGGCGAACGCGCGCGGCGAGATCCCGAGCTCTTTCATGCGCGCGAGCGCGAAGGTGTCCGCCTCGTCCTCGAACTCGCGCGAGTACCCGCTTTGCAGCAGCACCGTGGGCAGCGTGACCGCGATGCTGGTGATCGCGGCCGCGTCGCCGGCCAGTGTGCTGATCAGCGCAGCAAGGCCCGCGCCCTGCAGCAGCGTGCGCAGGCCGTGACGCAGCCGTACGTGCGCGACCTCGTGCGCCAGCACCGCAGTCATCTCCGAAAAATCCCGCCCGAAGTCGGCGAGCTGGTCGGTGAGGACGATCGGCCCGCCGGGGAGCGCAAACGCGTTCGGCCCGATTCCCGGGCAATTGCGCAGGTGCAGGCGGTACCGGTGGCCGTCGTCGAGGCCGGCGACCAGCTTCGCAAAGTCGCGCTGCAGGCGTTCCTGCATCGGCGCGCTGAGGCGGCTCGGGTGACACATGCGGCCGTCGACCGCGGCGAGCGCATGCTCACCGATCGCGGCGTCTGCGCGCACCGGGATCTGCCGTGCGATCGCCTCGGAGGCGAGCGGCAAGCCGTGCACGATCGCCCACCATGCAAACGCGGCGATGACGGCGAGCGCGCCGAGCGCGTAGGGCCAGCGCTGTTCGAGCCCGTGGACCAGCGTCTCGAGGCGCTCCGTGCGCACAAAGAGCGCGCTCACCGCCGGGTCCGAGGTGCGCAACTGCGCACCGCCGGGAAGACGCAGGCTGCGCGGTGCGCTCGCGATCGGCGCATCGGCCGACACCGCGCTGATGGGCACCTGCAGCCCGATCACGCCGCCCTGCACCTGCAGGCGGTCGCCGAAGACGCGTACCCGAACGGGGGTGCGCGCTGCGCTGCGGCCGTCGTAGTAGATCGCGTCGAATTCGGTCATAGCGCGATGTCGAAGTCGAACAACTCGGCGATTTCCTGCCCCGCCGCGCCGACGTGCGCGTCCTCGACCTGCGTAATCGCGTCGATCGGCGCGGAGGCGAAGGCCGCGAACTTCGCCGCGCGATAACGCAGAGTGCGGATCACGGCCCATGGCGTGGCGAAGCCGAGCGTCACCAGGATCGCCGCCACGTTCGTCAGATAGATCCACATGTAATCGCGCGCGCGCAGCGTGCATTCGAAGCGCAGCGGGCCGACGCGGATCGCGTTCCAGACGGCGTTGATCGTGCGCGCCCGCACGAAAGCATAGAGCAGCAGAAAGCCCCCGTAGATTGCGACCGGCAGCAGCTCCCCTGAACCTTCCACCGCGAGCGCCGATGCCCCGAACAACCCGATCAGTCCTATTGCGCCGAGCAAGCCGAGGCCGAACGCGACCACGTAGGCGCGGATGAACGGCTTCCTGAAATCGTCCACGACGAAAGGCGCCTCGCCGTACGCGTGGTTCTGCGCCGCGTACCTGACCAGCCGGTGCTTGAAATAGGGATAGAGAATTCCGAAGAAGAGCAGCCAGACGGAACGGATCACCAGCTTGAAGCAGCTTGCGTAGCTGCCGAGGAACGAGAACCGCAGGTTGCGGTAGACCGAATTCGACGCGTTGAACTTCGACGAGCGCACCAGCAGCCACGGGCCGATCACGACGGCCGCGGTGAAAAACAGCGCCTTGCCGGAAAGGCTCTCGAGGCTGAACTCCGGAACGAGGTTGCCCAGCGCGATCACGATCACGAGCAGGGTCAGCGCGAGCAGCCGTCCGATCAGGATCGCGACCGGACGGCCGCGGTATTCGAAGCTTTCGCCGGCGATCCGGGTATGGGCGTAGAAGTAGCGGCGTTTGCGCACTTTCGCCCACGCCGAGTAGATGCCGAGCGTGAGGATCGTCAGCGCGAGGTTGACGATCCAGATGCGGAAATATTCAGCCACCGTGCCGGTGAACTCAGCCTGATGCCGCTGCTCCCCGGACGCACGGACTTCGTCTGCGACCCCCCTGCCGGGCGTGTCCACTGCACGATTTTACGATGGCGATCCTCTGCAATGAAAAAGCCCGGCGGCGCCGGGCTTTCGGCCAGGTCCGACAGCTATTCCCAGACGCCGACCGGCATCGGCAATCCGGCGTAGTCGGCATCGGTCAGCGGACCGTCCGGTGCGATACCGAAGCGCTCGAGCACGACGATGATCTGGCGCGCATGCTGCGCCGAATGCCACGTGCTGCGTTCGAGCAGCTCATGGAGCGGGCGCTCCCCGTAATACGTTTTCACGGTTTGCGCGCGCGACGACTGCGACGACCAGCGGCGCAAGTGCTCGGTCACGCGGGCACCGTACGCCCGAATGTCCTCGACCGTGCGTACGTGCGCCGGAGGCTCCGCGTTGTACACCGAAGTCAGGTCCGAAACGCCGCTCTCGAGCGCCTGCAGGAATGCGTCCGGGATCTGATACACGTGATACGCGAGATCGCGGATGCTGCGATTGCGCCCTTCGGTCGCGCGCTCGTGCAGCCGGGCCGCCGGCAGCTGCACCACGTGGCGCTGCGCGGCTTCGAGCACGTCGAGCCATTTCCGGATCAGCACGTCCTGCGGCAGCCGCTCGATGTGGACTTCTTTCCCGACGAAGCGAGAGACGTCCTCGAGCGCCTGCGCAAACACGTATTCGCGCCCGCGCGTCACCACGGGGACCGTGCGCACGCCGAGCGTGCGCAGCTCGTCCATCGCCTCCGGTTGCGCCGAGACGTTGACCGACTCGTACTCGACACCGAGCTCGGCGAGAAATTCCTTCACCTTGACGCAGCTCGAGCATCCCGGCCGCCAGTAGACTCTCAGCGCATCCATGTTTCCCTCCTCGAGCGTTGCACTGCCTCCATCTTACATTTGGAAACACACCCGGTGCACTCGCTCGTCCACAATGACGCCAACATCAAAAAAGGGAGTCTCTGCATGCCGCGAATCCGGACCGCCCTCGCCCTCCTACTGTTGGCTGCCGTGTGCGGCCAGGCCGCCGCGCAATACGGCGGACGCCGCGGCGGCACCGACGGCGATCGCATGCGCCAGGAGCGCGCGCGGCGCGACGAGGTGACCACGATGAGTCCCAACGACCACGCGCGAATGCAGCTCAACAACGTCCGCTTCGCGCTCAAGCTGACGCCGGAGCAAGCTTCCGTCTGGCAGGCCTACGAGGACCGGGTCGTCGGCCTGCTCGATGACCTGGGTCGCGGCGTAAACCAACCGCCGGGCGGCAACGCGCTGAAGCAGATCGACTCGCGAATCGATGTAGTCCGCAACCGCCTGACCGCGATGGAGGACATCGCGGAGGCTGCGAACAAGCTGTACGTCAGCCTGTCGGACGAGCAGAAGAGCATGGCCGACCGAATGCTCGCGGGAACGTTGCCGACGTTGTATTCCGGTATGCCGGGACGGACGGAAGCGCCGCGCGGCGACCGTGAGCGCATGCGGCGATAGCCGGCGCCTGCGCGTCAGAAACGCACGCCGAATCCCAGCCTCACCATGTCGTGGCCGCTGAAGTTGGCGTTGGGATCGAACGCGACGCGGGCAAAGTAGGGCGCATGGTCGAAGGTGACCGCAACGCCGGTCCGATGCACGCGTTCACCTCCGTCGCCCAGCGGGCCACGCCGCTGCGAAGCGTCGATCGTCCAGCGCTGCGCCGGATCGCCCGACGTCCGCAGCAAGACGTGAATCACGGTTTGTCCCGTGTGCAGCCGATCATCGTGCACCGCAAACACGCTGGCGCGCATGTCCTGCGGCAGATCCGCGATCACGCCCAGCGTGATGGCGTCGTTGGGATCGAAATTCAGGTTGTAATAGGAGCGCAGGTTCGTGCGCCCGAACCCTGCGAGCAAGCGCACGCTGTCCTTCCCGATCTCGGCTTGTGACGCAAAGCCCAGAAATCCATGCGTCGCAGCCTGCCCGGACAGCAGCAATTTCCCCCAGTCGTACGTCAGCCACCGCTCCAGGCCGATGCGTGTCTGCTCGAATTCGCTGGCGCGCCGGTAGTACCCAACCCAGAACACGGTGGCGCCGTAGGTGCCGCGCAAATTCAGATCGAAGGCGTCCGGCTCGCTTTCGGCGCTGTGGTGGGTGTACGTCAGCTTCCAATCGATTGACTCAGCGCTGCAACTTTGAGCGGCGGCAAGCATCAGCGCCGGAAAGATTGCGCAGGCCATACGCATCGACGATGCAGGGTACGGCCGCGCAAAGCCGAGCGTGCTCACTCCAATACGCGGTTCGCGCGCGCGAGCACCTGGCGCGGGATCGTCAAGCCGAGTGTTTTCGCAGTGCTCATATTGATGACCAGCTCGAGCTTCATAACCTGCTCGACCGGGATCTCGGCGGGCGGTGAACCCTTCAGGATCCGATTCGCCAGGCCGGCGCTGCGCTTGAGCGATTCGAAGCCGTCGGCGCCGTAGCTCATCAACGCGCCGACCTCCGCCCAGTCTCGCCGGTAGCCGACGAGCGCGAGGTTGTTGCGCGCCGCGAACTTGGCGGTCTCGATCCGGTTCGCGATCAGCGTGAACGAGGGCGCGACGAGGACCGTGCGGATGCCGTCCCGGCGGAAATTCGCGAATATCTTCGGGATGGCCTCGAAGTTGGTGAACTCGACCGACGTGAGCTCGAGGCCGGCGTGACGCGCGGCTTCCTCGTACGTGGTGCGCTGGCGGTCGAGCTCGGCGCCGCGGCGGTCGAGCACCACGGCGACGCGCTTCTGCTGCGGAAACGCGTCCCGCACGAGCTGCAGGCACCGGGTCACGGTGTCCTTGCGGAACTGGTACGTGCCGGTCGCGTTGCGCCCGGGCTTGGCAAGCGACCGCACCAGCCCGCTCCCAACCGGGTCGGACGCCGTCATGAAGAGCACCGGCACCGATTCCGTCGCCTTTACGGCGGCGAGCGCCAGCGTTGCGGTCGTCGCGTAGATCAGCTGGGCCTCGAGACCGGCCGCGATCTTCGCGAGATTCTCGACATAGTCGCGCGCACCGCGTCCGGAGAGACGCTCGTAGGTGATGTTCGTGCCCTCGATCCACCCGAGACGCTGCATCTCGTCGAAAAACGGTTGCGCCAGGCGCTCGTCGCTTTCGGAATCGCCCGGAAAGAGCACGACCACGAGCACCTTGCGCTCAGACTGAGCGAGCACGATCCGCGGCGCGACGATTCCTGCGCCGATCAGCTGAATGAGCGTTCGTCGGGTTGCCATGCGCCTGGGGGTAGTCGAACGGACCGAAATTCTACGAGGTAATCAGCCGGTTGCGTCGAACGGGCTGCCTGTTTCACGCGGTTTGCGCGCGCAGCGGGGAGCGCCTTTCGCACGCCTCTCTCTGTAGAGGGATCATGACGCCGCACAGTTTTGTCCTACAGACGGGCTCGCGAAGCGATGGTCCACTATCCGGATGCGCGCCTCGGCACGAGTGGTAATTCTTGCGCTTGCCCTGGGCGGCTGCGCGACGCTGCCCGACGTCGATTCCTGGCAGCGCTTTGGCGCTGCGCAACCGGCCGACGCGTCGAAATTCCGCGGCCCGCTCTCGCAAACCCAGGCGGAGGCGGTGCTCGCGAAGCTGGTCCGCAAGGGCGACGACAGCGACATCCTGGAGCGCCAGGCGGCACTGGAGGAGGCCGTCGCCGGGACACCCCTAGTTCCGGGCAACCACGCCACGCTGCTCAACGACGGGCCGGATGCTTACAAGGCGATGTTCGAGGAGATCGAGCGCGCGACCGATCACGTCAACGTCGAGTTCTACACGATCGAGAACGATGAAACAGGGATGCGCCTCTCGGAAGTGCTGCTCCGCAAGCGCGCGCGGGGTGTGGCCGTCAACGTGATTTACGACAGCGTCGGCTCGATCCAGACGCCCGGGGAATATTTCGAGCGGTTGCGCAAGGGGGGCGTGAACGTCTTCGAGTTCAATCCCGTGAACCCGCTCACCGCCGCGACGGGCTGGCGGCTGAACCATCGCGACCACCGCAAGATGGTCATCGTCGACGGCCGGGTCGCGTTCACCGGCGGAATCAATATCAGCGGTGTCTACTCGGGCGGGTCGGTGCGCCGTGCGTCGCGCGCGGAAGGAACCGCAGCCGGGTGGCGTGATACCAACGTCCGGATTGCGGGCCCGGTCGTCGCCGACCTGCAGCGCGAGTTTCTCGAGACGTTGAAGAAATATTCCAAGGAGCCGGTCGAGGCGCGCAACTGGTTCCCCGAGGTCAAGCCGCAAGGCAGGCACCCGGTGCGCGTCATCGCCAGCAGTCCCGACGACGCGGTTCCCGCGATCTTCGTGACGCTCGTGTCGGCCATCCGCAACGCCGCGCGCTCGGTGCATCTGACGATGGCGTACTTTGCGCCGGATCCGCAGACGCTCGATGCGCTCAAGGGCGCGGCCGTGCGGGGCGTCGAGGTCCAGCTCATCCTGCCCTCGCACACGGACTTCCGGCCGATCCTGTACGCCGGGCGCTCGCACTACACCGATCTGCTCGAGGCCGGCGTTCAAATCTACGAACGCCAGGAACGATTGCTGCATGCCAAGACCGCGGTGATCGACGGAATCTGGGCGACCGTCGGATCGAGCAACGTCGACTGGCGCAGCTTTCTGCACAACGAGGAGCTGAACGTGGTGATCCTCGGGCAGGATTTCGGCCGGCAGATGGAAGAGTCGTTCCGCCGCGATCTTGCCAAGTCGAAGCGCATCGCGCTCGAGGATTGGAAGCGTCGCTCCGCTGCCAGCCGGATCATGGAAGGGACGGCGCGAATCTGGGAGTATTGGCTCTAGCAAAGGGGACAAGGAGCGCGACGATGCAGATTGGAGACGAACGCGAAAGCACGAGCGTCGAGGACCGGCGCGGCAGTAGCGGGATCGGCATCGGTGGCGCCGGCATCGGCACCGTGGTCATCGCATTGATCGCGAGCTACTTTCTCGGCATCGATCCGCGGGTGCTGCTCGGCATCGCGGAAAACATGCAAGGGAGCTCGCAGGGCGAAGCCCGGCCGATCGATCCTGCGACCGATCCGGAGGCCGCGATGGTCTCCGAGGTGCGCAAGGTGCTCGCCAAGACCGAGGACACGTGGGAAGCACTCTTCAAGCAATCGGGCGGGCAATACCGCAAGCCCGCGCTGGTCCTCTATCGGAACGTCACGCCGACCGCGTGCGGCTCGGGTCAGGCGGCAATGGGGCCGTTCTACTGTCCGGGAGACGAGAAGGTCTACCTCGACCTTGGGTTCTTCGACCAGATGGCGCGGCGTTTTCGCGCCGGCGGCGATTTCGCGCGTGCCTACGTGATCGCGCACGAGGTCGGCCACCACGTGCAGCGGCTGACCGGCGTGACCGCGAAGACCGATGCGCTGCGGGCGAGGCTCTCGCAGACGGACTACAACAAGGTGTCGGTGCGCATCGAGCTGCAAGCCGACTGCTTCGCCGGAGTCTGGGCGCAGCACGCCAATCGGGCGAAGCCGTTCCTCGATCCCGGCGACGTCGAGGAGGCGCTCGCCGCGGCGAACGCGATCGGCGACGATGCGCTGCAGCGGCAATCGCGCGGCGTCGTGGTTCCGGATTCATTCACGCACGGCTCGTCGGCGCAGCGGGTGCGCTGGTTCCGCACAGGATTTGAAAGCGGCAGCGTGCGCAGTTGCGACACGTTCGCCGCGGCAGCGCTGTAGCCGCGTCGCTAGTTCCCGGGCGTATTTCAAGCCGCTTTCGATCGACTGGTTCTACATCGCGGGCAGGAAAGGGACGTAACGCAGCGCCCATACCTTGCAGCAGGCTGACGAACCTGACCATAAGCGCCGCACAACGCATGGACGCTAGCGGAACAAACGTTCCCGGGGGTATGGTTGCGCCTCGTCCCTACAAGGAGGCTCCAATGGTTCGAAGCTTTGCCGCGTTCCTCATCGCTACCCTGTCCGCAGCCGCTCTCGCCCAAGCGCCGGCGAATCCCCCGGTCCGGATCCGGGGCACCGTCGAAAAACTGGACGGCAACATGCTGAGCGTGAAGACGCGTGAGGGTCAAACGATGAACGTCAAGATGGCCGACAACTTCGCCGTAGTGGGAATCCAGAAGGCGGGTGTCGCCGACATCGCCACCGGCAAGTTCATCGGCACGACCACCGTCGGAGAGCGCGGCGGCGCGCTGGTGGCCGAAGAAGTGCACATCTTCCCCGAGAGCATGCGCGGCACCGGTGAGGGGCACTACGCGTGGGATCTGAAACCGAACAGCATGATGACCAACGCGAATGTCGCCGAGATCGTGAGCATGGCGAGCGATCGCATCATGACGGTCCAATACAAAGGCGGCGAGAAGAAGATCCTCGTCACGGAAAACACGGCGATCGTCTCGTACACGCCGGCCGACAAGGCCGAGCTCAAGCCCGGCGCGCCGATTTTCATGGTGTCGCAGAAGCAGCCCGACGGCAGCTTGACCGCCGCGCGTGTCAATGTGGGATTACGCGGGCAAGTGCCGCCGATGTAGTGCCCGCGCCCTGGCCGCTCAGCCCTTGTAGCCCATCAGGCGGGGCAGGAACAGCACGATCTCCGGAATGAACGTCATCAGCGCGAGCGCGCCGATCATGACCCACAGGAATGGGAGCACGTCGCGCACCAGGTCCTTGAGCGGCACTTCGGCGATCTTCACCATCATGAAGAGCAGCAGGCCGTAGGGCGGCGTCACCAGGCCGATCATGATGTTGACGACCACGACCACGCCGAAATGCACCGCGTCGATACCGAGCGCGTGCGCGGTCGGCAGCAGGACCGGCACGATGACGAGCAGGATCGTGGTGCCTTCGAGGAAGCAGCCGAGGATCAGCAGCAGCAGGTTGGCGGCGAGCAGGAAAACGAACGGCGAGAGCTCGTACGCCTTGAGCGCCGCGCTCAGCGTCTTCGGGATGTTCTCGACCGTGATCACGTAATTGAATACGAGCGCCCCGGCGATCAGCATGCCGATCGAAATCGTGATGCGCCCGCTCGTCACCAGCGAGTTGTAGATATCGCGCCAGCCGATGCTGCGATAGAGCGCGGCGGAAACGACCAGCGCGTAGAACGCCGCAGCCGCAGCCGCCTCGGTCGGCGTGGTGACACCGCTGTAGAGGAGGACGAGCAGGATCACCGGCATCATCAGCGCCGGAAAAGCCTCCAGGGTGACGCGCGGCAGCTCGCGCAGCGGGACGGGCGCCTCGACCGGGAAGTTGCGCTTGCGGGCGGTAAACGCGATCAGCCCCATCTGCACGGCGCCGATGAGCAGGCCCGGGAGGACGCCGCCGAGGAACAGGTAGCCGATGGAAGCGTCGGAGATCAGTGCGTACAGCACCAGCGGGATCGAAGGCGGGATGATCGGGCCGATCACCGACGAGACCGCCGTCAGCGCGGCGGCGAAGCTCGCCGTGTACTTGCCGTCGCGCGTCATGAGCGACTGCATGAGCTTCCCCGAGCCGGCCGCGTCCGCAAGCGCGGAGCCCGACATGCTGGCGAAGATGATGCTCTGCACGACATTGACGTGAGCAAGGCCGCCGCGGTAGCGCCCCACGAGCGCGTTGCAGAAGCGCAGCAGGCGATCCATGATGCTGCCGCTGTTCATGAACTCGGCGGCAAGGATGAACAGCGGAATCGCCAGCAGCACGTAGCTCGAGAACATCCCGTTCAGCAGCTGCTCGGCGGCCGTGCCCAGGTCGAGCCCCTTCGCGTACAGGTAGAGGATCGATCCGGCGATCATCGCGTGGCCGATCGGCAGCCCGAGCAGGCTGAGGGCGACGATTGCGGCGAGCGCGAGCGCGAACGCCGTCGTCACAGTCCGGAGCTCACCTTGGTCAGGTCGGCCGCCTCGGGGTCCTTGCCCCGCAGCAGGCGCGACAGCAGCCAGAGGTAGCGCACGATGACCGCGACGCAGAACACGAGGTAAATGGAATACAGCCAGTGCAGAGGGATCTTGAGGTACGAGGACTTCTCGACCTTCATGAAGCTGACGTACGACCAGGTCGCGGGCAGCGCGATCGAATACAGCACGACGATCGAGATGGAGAAGATGACCGCCATCGCGATGCGCGCGCGGGGGCCGACCGAGCCGTAGATCAGGTCGAAGCGGATCTCTTCCTTCTCGGTGAGGACGAACGCCGAGCCCCAGAGCACGAGATACACCCAGGTGAGGATCGTCAGCTCCGTCGACCAGCCGATTGGAAAGTTGAACAGGTAGCGGAAGACGATCTGCAGGATGAACGCGACGAACATGACCGCGAGCAGGCCCGCGGCCACGTTCTCGGCACGGCGCTGCAGCCAGCGCCAGAGTCTGCCGAATTTCACTCCTGCAGATCCATGCGCTACGCTACTTCAGCGCGCTGATCTTCTCCAGCATCCCCTTCGGCCAGTCTTTCGCCTCGTCGGACGCCAGGTAGACCTTCTGCGCGTGCGCGCGGAAGGCGTTGACGTCCGGGGTATAAATCTCGAGGCCGTGCTGCTTCCTGAAGGTATCCGCCAGCTCCGCCTCGCGCTTCAGGTGCTCCGCCGTGCTCCAGGCGAGCGCTTTGTCCACCGCGTCCTGGAACGCCTTCTGCCGCGCCGGCGACATCGAGTTCCAGGTCTTCAGGTTCATCGACAGCAGGTCGTATCCGATCAGGTGGCCGGTGAGCACGATCTGCGACATCACTTCGTAGAACTTCATCGCGTTGACGTTGGGCAGCGGGTTGTCCTGGCCGTCCACCGCGCCGGTCTGCAGGCCGGTGTAGGTCTCGGCGAAGGCCATCGGCGTGGGGTTGGCGCCGAGCGAGCGTCCGAGCAGCTGCCACGCGTCGCCGGGAGGCATCCTCAGCTTGATACCGGACATGTCGGCGGGCGTATTGATCTTCTTTTTTACTTTCAGGCCCACCTGCCGCGTGCCGAAGAAGGTCGGTCCCAGGATCTTGATCTTCACCTGCTCCTCGGCCTGCTTCTTGAACTGCGCGCCGAGGTCGCCCGACCAGAACTTGCCCAGATGGTCGGCGTCGCGGAACAGATACGCCGAGGTAAGGATGGTCCAGGCGGGGACCTGCTTGGAGATGTCCTGCGGCGCGATGTTGCCCATCTCCAGGTTGTCGCGCTGCAGGGCGACCAGC
>DASYPC010000200.1:0-3466 GCA_036007105.1 Burkholderiales bacterium
CGATATTGCGGCGCATCGCGACGCGGGCGCCCTCGGCGTCGCGCGCCACGATGCGCTCGATCACCTTGATGTGCTGGCGGCAGGTGCTCTCGGCGCGCTCCGGCTCGTCGAAGTCGATCATGCGGAAAACGAGCAGTCGCTCGTTGATCGTGCGCAGCTGGTCGAGCAGCAGGCGGTTGCCGGTCAGCTCGGCGAGCGTCTCGTGGAAGCGCGTGTCGAGCTGCGCCAACTCCTCGCCCTTGCGACGCGGGCCGACCCGGATTCCCTTCCAGGTCTCGCGCAGCGCATCGAGCTCGTTGCGGCCGGTCAAGTCGCGCGCCAGCCGCTCGACCACGTGCAGCTCGATCGCCGTGCGCAGATCGTACAGCTCCTCCACGTCGCGCAGGTCGAGCTGTCGCACCGCGTAACCGCGGTTCTGCATCTTGCGGACGAACCCGTTCGTCACCAGCGCCCGCAGCGCCTCGCGCACGGGGCTGCGGCTGACGCCGAACTCGCGGCACAGGCTTTCCTCGGTGAGGCGGTGCTCCGGCGGGTACTGCCAGCCGACGATGCGCTGCTTGAGGGTGCCGACGATCGAGGCGCTCAGCCCGGAAAGGCGGTTGGTCGATTCCCTTTTCGCAGGCATGATGGATCCTTGCGCCGAGTATATGCGCGGGAGAAACCATGGCAAACGGATTCGATTTGAGCGGCAAGGTGGCGCTGGTGACGGGCGGCAACGGCGGCATCGGGCTCGGAATGGCCGAAGGGATGGCGGCGGCCGGCGCCGACGTGGTGATCTGGGGCGGCAATCCGCAGAAGAACGCGACGGCCGAGGCGAAGCTGAGAAGCTACGGGCGGCGCGTGCTCGCGCAACGCTGCGATGTCGCGGACGAGTCGCAGGTCGACGCCTGCTTTGCCGAGGCGCTCAAGCAAATGGGTCGCGTCGACGCCTGCTTCGCCAACGCCGGTGTCAGCCAGGCGCGCGCTTCGTTTCACGAGCTCGACACGAGCGAGTGGCGCCGCGTGCTCTCGGTCAATCTCGACGGCGCTTTTTTCACGCTGCGCGCCGCGGCGCGCCACATGGTGGCGCGCGCGACGGCGGGAGACAAGGGCGGGCGTCTGATCGGCATGGCGAGCACCGCGGCGGTCCACGGCGCCGCGCGCGCACAGGCGTACGCAGCGAGCAAGGGCGCCATGCTGGCGATGATCCGCGCGCTCGCAGTCGAGATGGCGCGCTACGGCGTCACCGCGAACTCGATCCTGCCGGGCTGGATCGAGACCGAGATGACCGCGCGTGCGGTCGCCGACGAAAAATTCTCGAGCGCGGTGCTGCCGCGCATCCCGGTGCGGCGCTGGGGCGGAAGGCAGGACTTCGCCGGCATCGCGGTCTACCTCGCGAGCGAGGCGAGCAGCTACCACACCGGCGACAGCTTCGTGATCGACGGCGCGTACACCATCTTCTGAGCCCGAAGAATGGGGACGGACCCCATTTTTCAAAAACCGCGGTCCGTCGCTATTTTTCCCCTCACGTGATCGAACGTAAGCCACTCGACTCAACGGCTTTTTCGCTCATGGTGCTGCTGACGGCGCTGTGGGGATTCCAGCAGGTCGTGATCAAGCTCACTGCGGCGGACGTGTCGCTCGTCATGCAGGCGGGCGTGCGCTCGATCATCGCCACCGTGCTCGTGCTCGGCTGGGCCTGGCGCCGCAAGACCGCGCTCTGGGAAAGCGACGGCACGTTCTGGCCGGGTGTGCTCGCGGGATTGCTGTTTGCGGGCGAATTCGTTTTCATCTATGCAGGGCTGGAACACACGGCCGCGTCGCGCATGGTGGTATTCATCTACCTCGCGCCGGTGCTGACTGCGCTTGGTTTGCAGTTGCTCGTACCCGGGGAGCGGCTGGTCCCGGGCCAATGGTCGGGCGTCTTGCTGTCGTTTGCAGGGGTGGCGCTCGCGTTCTGGGATGGATTCGATACGCGCGGCACGACGTGGCTGGGTGACCTGTTCGGCGTCATCGCAGCGGCGCTGTGGGCCGCGACCACGGTGTTGATTCGCGCCACGAGCCTCGCCCGCGTCACGGCCACCAAGGCGCTTTTCTACCAGCTCGGTGTCTCCGCGCTGCTGTTGCCGCTCGCTTCCGTAGCAATGGGCGAGAAGGGGATCGTCGCGCTGACGCCGCTCGCCATTGCGAGCTTCGTCTACCAGGGGGTGATCGTCGCGTTCGCGAGCTACCTGGCGTGGTTCTGGCTTCTGACGCGCTATCTCGCGGCACGCCTTTCGGTGTTTTCGTTCCTCGCGCCGATGTTCGGCGTGCTCGCCGGCGTCGCCGTTCTCGGCGAGCCGCTGCGGCCGCTGTTTGCGCTCGCCGCCGCGCTCGTGGTCGGCGGCATCGTGCTCGTCAATCTGCGCGCGCGGTAGCGGCCGGCGCGTCGGCCGCTTCGTTCGACAGCAGCTGGTTCAGGTTTTCGCGTTCCTTGCGCGAAAATTCGATCAGCTTCTGCACGTCCTTGCGGTGCGGCGCGAGCGCGACGAGCCGCTGCTCGTCGAGCATGCGGAACTGCTGGACGGCCTCGCGCGCCTGCTCGATGCTGCGTCCGAGGAGTTGCAGCGCGCCGCTCGCGGCATCGAGCGCCGAGCCGAACGTTTCCCGGACCGAGGGCACGCCCAACGCGGTGTATTCATACGCGTCGGTGCGGCTGTGCGCGCGGACGATGATCTGGAGCCCGGGAAAGCGCTCGCGGGCGCGCTGGACCGTCCTCATCGCGGCCTCCTGGTCGTCGATCGCGACGATCAGCAGCTTGGCGTCGCGCGCGCCCGCCGACTCGAGCAGGTCGAGGCGCGTGGCGTCGCCGTAGTATGCCTTCCAGCCGAAGCGCCGCACCGTCTCGATCTGGCTCGGGTCGTGCTCGATGATCGTCACGCCGATTCGCATGCCGTGCAGCACGCGCGTGACGATCTGTCCGAAGCGCCCGAAGCCGGCGACGATGACGGGGTTGCGCTCCGCAATCGCGTCCGGTGCGCGCGGCGCGCGGCTGGTGAGCCGCGGCGCGAGCACGCGCTCCCAGAGGAGCATCAGCAAGGGGGTCGCGACCATCGTGGCCGCGACGACGGCGTTCAGCAGATCCACGCTCTCCTTGGAAAGCAGGTTCTGCGAAGCCGCGACGCCAAAGAGCACGAACGCGAACTCGCCGACCTGCGAGAGCGCGAGCGCGAACAGCGTCGCGTCGGCGCGCCCGCAGTAGCCGAAGAGGATCGAAATCGGGTAGAGGAGGACGATCTTCAGCGCGACGACGCCGAGCGCAAGCCCCAGCACGAGCAACGGCGTGCGCACGAAGAGCCCCAGGTCGACCGACATGCCGACCGCAATGAAGAACAGCCCGAGCAGCAGTCCCTTGAACGGCTCGATGTCCAGCTCGAGCTCGTGCCGGTATTCGGAGTCGGCAAGCAGGACGCCGGCGAGAAACGCGCCGAGCGCCATCGACAGGCCC
>DASYPC010000201.1:0-4432 GCA_036007105.1 Burkholderiales bacterium
TTTCGGCAAGCGCAGCGGTGGTGATCTTCTCCCACTTCGGCTGCTCGAGCATCTGGGCGAGCGCCTTCAGGATCTCGAGCCGTCGTTCCCCTTTGGCACGCGGCATGCGGAAATTCTACGCTCAGTGGGCGTGGCGGAACACCAAGCGCGGCAACTGCGTGACCGAAGTCACGCGCAGGTCGACGTAGGGCATGTGCGCGGTGCGCGGGCTGACCCAGACCGTCGACATGCCGAGCCTTTTCGCAGCGCGCAAATTCTCCGCCATGTCGTCGACCAGCGCGCAGCGGTGCGCCTCGAGGTCGTGCGCCCGCAGCAGCATGCGGAATCCGTGCAGCGCGGGCTTGGGGCGATAGCGCGTGCTCTCGATCGTGTAGACCGCGTCGAAGAATCTCCCGACACCGAGGATCTCCAGCACTTCCTCGACGTAGTGCCGCGGCGCGTTGGAGAACACGAGCTTCCTGCCGCCGAGCCGCGCCAGGGCGTGGTGCAGCGCCCGCTCGCGCACCACCATGCCGCCCAGCTCGGGAAACTGGTGCGTCTCCCGCAGAAAGCGTGCCGGGTCGGTTCCGTGGTGGCGCATCAGGCCCTTCAGCGTGGTGCCGTAGCGCTGCCAGAACCCGCGCCGCATCTCGTTGGCCCCCTCTTCGTCCAGGTCGAAGCTGCGCTTCAGCCAGTCGTTGATCTGCGCGTGCATCGACGGAAAGATGTACGGCCGCGCGTCGTGCAGCGTGTTGTCGAGATCGAAGATCCACACCCGCCGGGAAGGCGGGAGCCGCGCGATGCGCATCACTTCGAGCGGATCAGCGTACCGACGCCTTCGTCGGTCAGCACTTCCAGCAGCAGCGCATGCGGTACGCGGCCGTCGATGATGTGGCACGAGCGCACGCCCGCGCGCGCCGCATCGAGCACCGAGCCGATCTTCGGCAGCATGCCGCCGGAGATCACGCCCTTCGCGACCAGGTCGTCGATCTTGCGCGGCGTAAGCCCGCTGAGGAGCTTGCCGTCCTTGTCGAGCACGCCGGGCGTGTTGGTGAGCACGACCAGCTTCTCGGCGCGCAGCACTTCCGCGAGCTTTCCCGCGACGAGGTCGGCGTTGATGTTATAGGTCGTGCCGTCGGCGCCGGTGCCGATCGGCGCCACCACCGGGATGAAGCCGCCCTGCTCGAGCGTCGAAATGATCCCCGGGTCGATCGACTCGATCTCGCCGACCTGGCCGAGGTCGATCGCGCCGTTCTCGTTCGACGGCAGCACCAGCTTGCGCGCGCGGATGAACGCGCCGTCCTGGCCAGTGAGCCCGACCGCCTTGCCGCCCGCCTGGTTGATGAGCTCGACGACTTCCTTGTTGACCTGCCCGCCGAGCACCATCTCGACGACGTCCATCGTCTCGGCGTCGGTGACGCGCATGCCCCGGATGAACTCGCCCTTCTTGCCCATGCGCGCGAGCACCTGCTCGATCTGCGGTCCGCCGCCGTGCACCACCACCGGGTTCATGCCGACGAGCTTCAGCAGCACGACATCGCGCGCGAAGAGCGTCTTCAGCTCGCGGTCCGCCATCGCGTTGCCGCCGAACTTGACGACGATCGTCTTGCCGTGAAAGCGCTGGATGTAGGGCAGCGCCTCGAAGAGGACGCGCGCCTTCGCAGCCGCCTGGTCGTTGTGTGCCATGGCGCTGCGATTCTAAAAGAAAAAGGGGCGGAAGCCTGCTCCGCCCCTTCCGGTTTGCGCCGGCTCGATGCGTTACTGGATCGTGATCTGCTTGCGCTGCGCGGCAGCCTTCTTCGGCAACGCGAGCTCGAGCACGCCGTCACGGAACTTCGCTTCGACTTTCGCCTCGTCGAGCTCCTGCGGCAGCGTGAACGTGCGGCTCACCTTGCCGAAACTGCGCTCGGTATGCAGCAGCCGATCGTTCTCGGTCGCCTCCTTCTCGCGCTTCACTTCGGCGGCGAGCGTCAGCTGCGCGCCGTCGATCGTGACGTGGATGTCTTCCTTCTTCACGCCGGGAAGCTCCGCAGTGACGAGGTAGGCGCCGTTTTTCTCGGCCACCTCCACTTTCATGCGGGGCAGCTCGGCGCGGCCTTCGTAAGCCACCGGGCGCACGAAGAAGCCCTTGAACAGATCATCGACAAGCTCGTTGAACGGGTCGTACCGTGTAATGTTGGCCATGATTGAACTCCTTTCCAAAACCGATGCAGCTAAGATGGGGCCTCAGAAGAAGGTTTCAAGCCCCCCGCCGACCGCATGCCCGCCGATTTCCGCTCCCAGATCGAGGGCCAGCGCGCCTACCTGCTGCGCTATGCGAGCCTGCAGCTGCGCAACCCGGACGCCGCCGAGGATGCCGTGCAGGAGACGCTGCTCGCCGCGCTCGCCGGAGAAGCCGGCTTTCGCGGCCAATCCAATCTGCGCACCTGGCTGACGGGGATCCTCAAGCACAAGATCATCGATGCCATCCGCAAGACGACCCGCGAGACGGCCGTGGGTACGTTCGACGAAGATCCCGATATTGGGGCGTTCGGCTACCAATTCAAGGAAAACGGCCACTGGCAGGAGCCCCCCACGGGGTGGAGCGACCCCGATTCGGCCCTCGAGCAGAAGCAATTCTTCGCCGCGCTCGAGAAGTGCCTCAAAGGGCTGCCGGCGCGCACTGCCCAGGCGTTTCTGATGCGCGAGCACCTGGGGCTCGAGACCGACGAGATCTGTAAGGAATTGACCGTCACCGCGACGCATTGCTGGGTGCTCCTGTATCGCGCCCGGATGGCGTTGCGCCAGTGCCTGGAGCAAAGCTGGTTTCGCGCGACGGGAGCCAAAGGCGGATGAAGATGCTCTCGTGCAGGGAAGCGACGCGGCTGCTGTCGCAAGGGCTGGATCGCGAGCTGGCGCTCGGCGAGCGCATCGCGCTACGGGTTCATCTCGCAATCTGCGCGGGCTGCCGCAACGTCGACCGGCAACTCGCCTTCCTGCGCCGCGCAGTCAGAAGGCTCCCGGCGAGCGACGACGGGCTCTCGCGCTAAGGACGCTCAGAGGACGTAGCGGGCCAGGTCCTCGTTTTTCGCCAGCTCCGTGAGACGCGCATTCACGTAAGCGGCGTCGATCACGACCCGCTGCGCGCCGCGGCTGCCGCCCTCGAACGAGACTTCCTCGAGCAGCTTCTCGAGCACCGTGTAGAGGCGGCGCGCGCCGATGTTCTCCGTCTTCTCGTTCACTTCGTGCGCAATCTCGGCGATGCGCCGGATCGCCTCGGCGGCGAATTCCAGCGTCGCGCCCTCAGTGGCGAGCAGCGCCTCGTACTGCTGGACAAGGTTGGCGTGCGTCGAAGTCAGAATGCGCACGAAGTCTTCCACCCCGAGCGCGTCCAGCTCGACCCGGATCGGAAAGCGTCCCTGCAGCTCCGGGATCAGGTCCGAAGGCCGCGCCAGGTGGAACGCGCCCGAGGCGATGAAAAGAATGTGGTCGGTCTTCACCATTCCGTAACGGGTCTGGACGGTCGTTCCTTCGACGAGCGGCAGCAGATCGCGCTGCACGCCCTGGCGCGAAACGTCCGCCCCGGCCACTTCGGCGCGATTCGTGATCTTGTCGATCTCGTCCAGGAACACGATGCCGTTCGACTCGACGTTGGCAAGCGCCCGCCCCTTCAGGTCCTCCTCGCTCACGAGCTTCGCCGCCTCTTCGTCGGTCAGCACCTGCATCGCTTCGCCGATCCGCATCTTGCGCGTGCGGCGCCGACCGCCGGCGAGGTTCTGGAACATGCCCTGGATTTGCGAGGTGAGCTCCTCCATCCCGGGCGGCGCGAGGATCTCCATCTGCGGAGCGGTCGCCGATACTTCGATCTCGATCTCGCGCTCGTCGAGCTCGCCCTCGCGCAACCGCTTGCGGAATTTCTGGCGCGTCGCGCTCTCCTCGGGCGCCGCCGGCTCCTGGAATCCGACCGCGCGCGGCGCCGGCAGCAACGCGTCGAGCACGCGCTCCTCGGCGGCGTCCTGCGCCCGCGCGCGCACGCCGCGCATCGCATGCTCGCGTGCGCCCTTGACCGCGATTTCGACGAGGTCGCGAACGATCGAGTCGACGTCGCGCCCCACGTATCCGACCTCGGTGAACTTGGTCGCCTCGACCTTGATGAACGGCGCATCGGCGAGCCGGGCGAGGCGGCGCGCGATTTCTGTCTTGCCGACGCCGGTCGGCCCGATCATCAGGATGTTCTTCGGCGTGATCTCCTGGCGCAGCGGCTCCGCGACCTGCTGCCTGCGCCAGCGGTTGCGCAGCGCGATCGCGACGGCGCGCTTCGCGCGATCCTGACCGACGATGTGCTTGTCCAGCTCGTGCACGATCTCGTGCGGCGTCATGCTGCTCATCGGCTTTACTCCAGCACTTCGACCGTGCGTTGCTGGTTGGTATAGATGCAGATATCCGCGGCGATTGCGAGCGCCCGCTCGACGAT
>DASYPC010000202.1:0-6055 GCA_036007105.1 Burkholderiales bacterium
GATGAACGCGTCCGGCATCGTCGAGAGCATGAAAGACTTCTCCTGGGACGTGCGCCCGAAGCCCGAGTTCGGGACGATCGAGGTCCGGGTCTGCGACACGCCGCTCACCGTCGAGCGCGCCGCCGCACTCGCCGCCTATGCGCAGGCGCTCTGCCGCTGGCTCCTCGTCGAGCGGCCCGACCGCATCTCCGAAGACAACTACCTCGCCTATACGTACAACCGTTTCCAGGCGTGCCGCTTCGGCCTGGAAGGCGAGATCGTCGATCCGGTGGCGGGCGTGCGCCGCACGATCGCCGAAGACGTGGCGGCGACGCTCCAGGCCGTCGCGATGCATGCGCGCGAGCTCGATTGCGAGGAGCCGCTGCAACTCCTCGGGCGCGTCGCGCGCGAAGGCAACGATGCGCGCTGGATGCGGGAAGCGTTCGCCGACGCGGGGTCGCTCGCCGATCTCGTCTGGCAGCAGGGAGAGCGCTTCCGGGCCGGCTGATGAAGGAAGTTCCGCTGAAGATCGGGCTCTCCGCCCGGTTGATGCACGACCCGCCGAAGGAGCTGGGATTTCGCGGCAAGACGCTCCAGTACCTCGAGCAGTCGATCGCGCACTGGCTGATGGCGCACGGCGCGCTCGTGTTCATGGTGCCGACCACCCAGACCGGGGGCATCGAGCGCACGCAGGTCAGCATGCACGAGTACGTCGGGGTGCTCGACGGCCTGGTGTTGCAGGGTGGCGCGGACGTCAGTCCGTCGAGCTACGGCGAGACGCCGCTCAAACCCGAGTGGTCGGGCGACCGGGTGCGCGATCTCTATGAGATCGACCTGCTGTGGGAATGCGTGATCCAGCAAAAGCCGGTGCTCGGCATCTGCCGCGGCGCGCAGCTCATCAACGTGGCCTTCGGCGGGACGCTCTGGCAGGACATCCGCACGCAGGTTCCGGACTCGCTCGGCCACGTCGATCCTCAGGCGTACGACAGCCATGCGCACGACATCGAGTTCGTGCAGGGCACGGGTCTCGGGCGGCTCTACCCGGTGCAGAAGCGCGCGAAAGTGACGTCGATCCACCACCAGGCGGTCAAGGACCTCGGCCGCGGCCTGGCGGTGGAAGCGCACTCGGTGCCGGACGGCATCATCGAGGCGATCCGCTGGAGCGGCGCGAGCTACGTACTCGGGCTGCAGTGGCATCCGGAGTTCCATCCCGGACGCGGCGACAGCCTGCTCGACTGCTCGCCGGTCCTGAGCGAGTTCCTGACGAGCGCGCGCGGCAACCGCGCCGCGCACGTCAGTTCGCGGTGATCCCGGCTTCCTTCACCACCCGGCCCCAGGTCGCGAGCTCGCGCTCCATGTGCTTCGCCAGCGCTTCGGGCGTCCCGGGCTGCGGCTCGAGGCCGTGGCCGAGGAGCTGGTCGCGAACTTCGGGCGTCGTGAGGACCTTCACCAGCTCGCGGTTCCATCGCTCGAGTAGGTCTTTTGGCGTCTTCGCCGCCACGACGTACGCATACCAGTTGGTTGCCTCGTAGCCGGGGTAGCCGGACTCCGCGATAGTCGGCACGTCCGGCATCGAGGGCGAGCGCGCGGCGCCGGTAACGGCGAGCGCGCGGAGCTTGCCGGCCTTGATGTGCGGACCCGCGGAAGCCGGCGTAGCGAAGACCGCTGCGATTTGCCCGGCAATCAGGTCCGTCACGGCGGGGCCACCGCCCTTGTAGGGCACATGCACGATGTCGACTTTGGCCATCATGCGGAACAGTTCGCCCGCGAGGTGGCCCGCCCCGCCGATTCCGGATGAGCCGTAGTTGACGCTTCCCGGCTTCGCCTTCGCAAGCTTGACGAAATCCGCAAGCGTCTGCGCGGCAACCGACGGATGGACGACCAGCACGTTCGGAAACATGACCGCCATCGTGATCGGCGCAAGATCGCGCATCGGGTCGTACGGGAGCTTGGCGACTAGGTGCGGCGCTACGGTGAGCGAGCCGACTGAAGCGAGCAGGATCGTGTAGCCGTCGGGCTGCGAGCGGGCGACGAGCTCGGTCGCGATGTTGCCGCCGGCCCCGGCGCGGTTCTCCACCACCACGGACTGGCCGATATTCTCGCCGAGCTTCCTGGCGATGATCCGCGAAGCGATGTCCGTTCCGCCGCCCGGTGCGAATCCCACGATCATCGTAATCGTACGGTTCGGGAACGGCGCCTGCGCGAGCGCGCTCGACGCGAGGAGGGCGCCTGCAAGGATGCAAGCAAAGCTACGGACCATGAGCCGCGCCTGATTCGCTGTTCGGGACCCCATTATGGCGCCCCTGACTACAATTGCACGATGGGACCGTTTGGAATCGGGCAGCCGCTCACGCGCTTCGAGGACGCTCGCCTGCTGCGCGGCGAAGGGCGCTTCATCCACGACGTGCACGTCGCGAACGAAACGTATCTCGTGCTGGTGCGCTCGCCGCACGCGCATGCGCGAATCCGCTCGATCGACGTGGCGCAAGCGCGCGCTGCGCCGGGCGTCGTCGGAGTCTTCAGTGGAGAAGATCTGGCAGCCGACGGGCTGGGCACACCCGAGGTGACGTTCCCGCGCAAGCGGCCCGACGGCTCGCCGGTGTTCTGGCGCGCGCATCCCGGCCTCGCAGTCGGGCGAGTACGGTACGTGGGCGATCCGATGGTTGCGGTGGTCGCCGACAGCCTGCAAAGGGCGAAGGACGCCGCCGAGCTCGTCGCGATCGACTACGAGGATCTGCCGTGCGTAACGGATACGGTCGCGGCCGCCGGCGGCGCGCCGGTGTGGGAGGAATGCCCGGACAACGTGTCGAATGTTTTCGAGGTCGGCGGCGCAGCGGCGACCGATGCCGCGTTTTCGCGCGCGGCGCGGATCGTCAAGGGCCGCTATGTGATCTCGCGCGTGCACGCGCAATTCATGGAGCCGCGCGGCGCGCTTGGCGAGTACGACGTGCAAGGCGACTGCTACACGCTACACCTTGATATCCAGTACCCGCATCGCGTGCGCGATCTGCTCGCGAGTCGCATCCTGAAAGTCCCGCCCGACAAAATCCGGGCGGTCGCGGGCGACGTCGGCGGAGCATTCGGCGCAAAAGGGTGGACGAGCCACGAGCATCGGCTCGTGCTCTGGCTCGCGAAGAAACTCGGACGCCCGGTGAAATGGACGTGCGAGCGCAGCGAAGCCCCGCTCGCCGACGAGCACGGCCGCGATTGCGTGAGCGACGCCGAGCTGGCACTCGACGCGAACGGCAAATTCCTCGCGTTGCGCGTACGAACGACGAACAATCTCGGCGCGTACGTATCGTCGGATCGGAACCTGATGGCAATGTCGATGAACGTGGGCTCGGTCGTCGGCGTGTACACGATCCCGGCGGCGCATGTGCGCGCGCTCGGCGTTTTCTCCAACACCAATCCGACCGCGCCCTATCGGGGTTCGGGCCGACCGGAAGCCGCGTACGTGATCGAGCGGCTGATCGACGATGCAGCGCGCGAGTTGAGCATCGACCGCGTCGAGCTCCGCCGTCGCAACCTCATTCCGCCTTCCGCAATGCCGTACAAAACGGCGCTTACGTTCACCTACGATTGCGGCGAATTCGAGCAGGTCATGGAGCGGACGCTTTCGCTCAGCGAATGGAGCGAATTCCCGCAGCGGCGCGAGGAAGCGAAGCGGCGCGGAAAGCTGCGCGGCATCGGGCTCGCGAATGCGATCGAGCGGGCCGGCGCGCCGGCGGGCGGAGAGTTCGCGCAGATTCGCTTCGATCCGGACGGCACGGCAACCCTGTTGATGGGCACCAAGAATCAGGGCCAGGGCCACGAGACGGTGTTTCGCCAGATCGCGTGCGACCGGCTGGGTCTCGCGCCGGAGGATTTTCGCTACCTCGACGGCGACACCTCGAAGGTACAGCGCGGCATGGGGAGCTTCGGCTCGCGCTCGATGGTGCTCGGAGGAAGCGCCCTGTGGGTCGCGGCGGACAAGATCATCGCCAAGGGAAAGCGGATCGCTGCGCACCTGCTCGAAGCGAACGAAGCGGACCTTTCCTTCGCCGTGGGTCGCTATTCGATCGCCGGCACCGACCGCGGCATCGGGCTGAAAGAAGTCGCGTGCGCCGCGTTCGTGAAAAAAACGCTACCGCAGGGAATCGAGCCCGGCTTGGACGAGGAAGGAACGTACATTCCGACGCAGGAGACGTTTCCCAACGGCTGCCATGTCTGCGAGGTGGAGATCGACCCGGACACCGGAACCATCGAGCTCGTCGGCTACTGGGTCGTAGACGACGTCGGCACGGAGGTGAATCCGCTGACGCTGAAGGGGCAGGTCATCGGCGGGGTGGTGCAGGGCGTAGGCCAGATCCTGATGGAGCAAATCGCCTACGACCCAGACTCGGGACAGCTCCTAACGGCTTCCTTCATGGACTACGCAATGCCGCGCGCGGACGATTTGTGCAACATCAGCGTAGGGAGCCACCCGGTACCGACCAAGCTCAATCCGCTCGGTGTGAAGGGAGCGGGAGAGGCGGGCACGGTGGGCGCTATGCCGGTCGTGATGAACGCGATCGTCGATGCGCTCGCACCGCTCGGCGTGCGCAGCCTCGACATGCCGGCGACGCCGGAGCGCGTCTGGCGCGCGATCCAGGACGCGCGCACGTCGGAGTAGTCAGTCCGCCTTCGCCCCCGAATCTTTGACCAGCCGCGTCCAGAGCTTCGCGTCCTCGGCGATGAACGCCGCGAACTCTTCGGGCGAGCGGGAACCCGAGACTTCTGTTCCTTCGCGCGCCAACGCCTTGCCGACCTCGGGCAGCGCCAGTACTTTCGACGTTTCCTGATACAGCTTCTGTACGATCTCGCGTGCCGTTCCGGCGGGCAGAAAGAAGCCATACCAGAACGAGATTTCGTAGTCGGGAAGTCCCGCTTCCTCCATGCCGGGCACACCCGGCACGAGCGGCGTGCGGTTACGGCTAGTCACCGCGAGAGCGCGAAGCCGTCCTGCCTGAACGAGCGGCAGCACGGACGGCGGAGTCGCGAACGAAAGCTGCGTCTCGCCTGCAAGCACTGATTGCACCGCTGGACCGCCACCCTTGTAGGGAACGTGCACCATCTCGACACCCGCGAGTTTCATGAAGAGTACTGCGGCCAGATGTGGCGCGGCGCCGTTGCCTGAGGACGCGAAATTGAGCTTGCCGGGCTGGCGCTTTGCCACTTCGATCAACTCCTTGAGAGTCGTCGCGCCGACCGCAGGATTTGCCGCGACCACGAGCGGCGAGGACGTGACTTTCGTGACCGGCACCAGATCGCGCTTTGCGTCGTAGCCGAGCTTCATCAGCAGCGGGTTCACCAGGATGCTCGAAGGGCTCGCGATCAGCAGCGTGTAGCCGTCGGGCGCGCTTCTGGCGACGTACTCCGCGGCAATGCTCGATCCGGCGCCGGGTCGGTTGTCGATCACGATCGGCTGCCCGAGCGCGCGCGAAAGCGGCTCGCCGAGCGTGCGCGCGACAAAATCCGCTGCGCCCGCGGGAGCGAAGCCGACCACGAGCTTGATCGGACGCGACGGGAAAGAGGACTGCGCCTGCAAGGCGCCCGCCGCGGCCGAGAGGACCGCAGCCGCGATCAGGCGCCAGAACATGAAGGCCCGGCTATCCCACGTGCTGGCGGAAAAATGCGAGCGTGCGCTCGCGGGCGAGCTTCGCGGCTGCGGCATTGTAGGAAGCGCGATGGTCGCAGTTGAAGCCGTGCCCGGCGCCCGCGTAGAAATGCGCGGTGATCTCGGGATGCGCGGCGGCGATCGCTTTGGCCTGCTCGAGCGTCGGCGACTGGTCCAGTTCGCCGAAATTGCACATCACCGGGCATTTCGGCTTCTCGGCGATGAAGTTCGGCATTCCGCCGCCGTAGTGGGGCACCGAGCATGCAAGCCCGGGGACGCGCGCCGCCGCGACCCAGGCGACGGTGCCACCCCAGCAGTAACCGACGATTCCGACCTTGCCCGCAGACTTTGCGCTCGCCACCGCCGCCGCCACGTCCTTCATCGCGTTTCCCCAGTCGAGGCTTTGCATCACCTTGCGGCCGGCTTCAATCTCGGGCTGGC
>DASYPC010000203.1:0-1970 GCA_036007105.1 Burkholderiales bacterium
TGATCAGCGCATCGAGGCGGCCGTAGATTTGCACCGTCTGATCGACGAGCGACGGCAGCTTGCCGAGATCGAGCAGATCGGCCTGGATCAGCGCGACCGATTCCTTGCGCTGGTGATTGAGCTCCGCTTGCAAAAGCCGCGCTTCGCCTGCGGATGTGCGATAGTGCAGCATAAGGTTCGCGCCGGCCGCATGCAGCCGGCGGCAGATGGCGGCGCCGACGCGCTTGGCTCCTCCCGTGACCAACACGACTTTGCCCTGCACGCGGGGCTCCGGCTACACTCTTTTCGACCTGCCAATCTAGCACATCGATGTCGCCGGCTCCACCCGATCCACGCTTTGGCGGCTTGCCCCTGCCGTCCGATGCGGAGTGCACGCACAGCGCTCGCGTCGTCGCGCACCTCGTGCACGAGATCGCCGACAAAGAGGGCTGGATTTCCTTCGCCGATTACATGAATGCAGCGCTCTACGCGCCCGGCCTCGGCTATTACGCTGCCGGCGCGCACAAGTTCGGCGCTGCCGGCGATTTCGTCACCGCACCGGAACTGACGCCGTTGTTCGGTCGCACGCTGGCCGTGCAGCTCGCGCAGGTGCTCGCGCAGGTTCCCGACGGCGAGATTCTGGAGATAGGTCCGGGCAGCGGCCGCCTCGCGGCAGACGTGGTGGCGGGACTTGCCGAGCGCAACGCATTGCCGGCGCGCTACCTCCTGCTCGAAGTGAGTCCCGATCTGCGCGAGCGGCAGCGAGAGCATCTGTCGGCGCGCGCGCGCGATTTCCTGTCGCGCGTCGAGTGGATCGACGCGCTGCCCGAGCGCTGGAGCGGTGCGGTCATAGCCAACGAGGTCCTCGACGCGGTGCCGGCGCATCGGGTCGTCCGGCGCGGTGGGCAATGGTTCGAGCGCGGGGTCAGCCTCGACACTAGCGCGCATCTCGCATTCGCCGATCGTCCGCTCGCGTCGGGCAGGCTGCGCAACATGGCGCAGACGCGATTTCCAGAAGGCGGAGACTACGTGTCGGAGCTGAACCCGACGGCCGAGGCGCTGGTGACGAGCATCGGAGAACGTTGCGAACGAGGCCTGATGCTGCTCGTCGATTACGGCTTTCCCGCGGCGGAGTACTACCATCCGCAGCGCGACAGCGGCACCTTGATGGCGCATTACCGTCACCGCGCGCTCGCCGATCCGTTCTGGTACCCCGGGTTGATCGACATGACCACGCACGTCGATTTCACCGCGATGGCGCGCGCCGGCGTCGCCAGCGGCATGAGCGTCGCCGGCTTCGCCACGCAGGCGCATTTCCTCGTCAATTGCGGCGTGCTCGATGCGCTCGCGCGCTGCGCCGATCCGCAGTCGGCCGCGTATCTGCGCGCAGCGAACGCGGTCCAGAAGCTGACCTCGCCCGCGGAAATGGGTGAGCTCTTCAAGGTGCTGGCATTGCGGCGCGGTATCGACTCCGAGTTCGTCGGCTTTCGCGAGGGCGAACGCAGCCACCGGCTGTGAGGGTCAACCGGGCGCCGATAGCTCTTCGAACGCGGCTAAGGCATCGGCCGCATACATGAGCGCCGGACCGCCACCCATGTAGACGGCGACACCGAGCGCTTCCTCGATCTCCGTTCGTGTTACCCCTAGCTTGATGAGCGTTTGCAGGTGAAAGCCGAGGCAGGCGTCGCAATGTTCAGCGACGCCCAGCGCCAGCGCGATCAGCTCCTTTGTCTTGCGGGTGAGGGCGCCATCACGGGTCGCCGCCACCGCCAACGCGTCGAACCCCTTCAGGATTTCGGGCGAGTCTGCGCGCAGCTTCGCCAGCGAGGCGGAAACCGAGCGGGTGATTTCCCGATAAGCCTTGGTCATGTCGCCTACCGCTTGCAAGAGGCGTTCCCAACGCCGGACATTCAAATCTGCGCGCTATTGTTGGATTGGGTCTGGCTATGCTTTCACGCCGGCTCTCATACTATGCTGAAGCGAAGCAACGA
>DASYPC010000204.1:0-3407 GCA_036007105.1 Burkholderiales bacterium
ATCTACATCACGGTGATGAACGGCAACCGGATCGCGAAATTCGACACGAAGACGAAGACGTTCAAGGAATGGGAGCTGCCCGACGGCGCGCGGCCGCACGGGCTCGTCGTCGCGGCCGACGGCAAGATCTTCTACACCGGCAACGGCAACGGCTCGATCGGCGAGCTCGATCCGGCTACCGGCAAAGTCATCAACCACTTCACGCCGTCGCAGGGCGGTAATCCGCATACCGCAGTGATCGACGCCGAGGGCAACGTCTGGTTTACCGGGCAGGGCGGCGGCTATCTTGGCAAGCTCGACCGCAAGAGCGGCAAGATCACCGAGATTCCGATGTCCGGCGGCCCATATGGGCTCGCGATCGACAAGCAGGGGAAGATCTGGGTCTGCCGCATGGGAGCGAACGCGCTCGGCATCTACGACCCGAAGACCGGCAAGACCGAGGAGCTGCGCACGGGTTCAGGCTCGAGGCCTCGCCGCATCGCAGCAGCGCCCGACGGGATGCTGTGGGTTACGTACTACGGCAACGGCATGCTCGCAAAGGTCGACCCGGCAGCGATGAAAGTGGTCAAGGAGTACCCGATGCCCGCCGGCCCGCGGGCGGGCCCGTACGCGGTGGCCGTCGACGGTGCGGGCCGTGTCTGGGCGAACGAGATCGACACCGACACGGTCGCGCTGCTCGATCCGAAGACCGAGAAATTCCGGGTTTTCCAGCTGCCTTCGACCGGGGTCGGGATTCGCAAGGCGATCGTCGATGCCGAGGGGCGCTACTGGTACATGGGGAGCCACAACGGCAAGCTCGGTGTGATCGAGTAGCCGCAAGTCGCGCTATCATTCGCATAGGCGTCCTGTAGGGGGAGGCAATGCGGTTCAGGGAAGCAGCGATCCTGTGCTGTGCGGTCGTGGCACTTGCGATCTCTTCGCCCGTGGCCGCGCAGCAGAACGAGCCCTCGTTGGTGGACGGGATCGTCAATTTCTTCCGCAACATCTTCGGCGGCGACGAACAGGAAACCCCGCCAGCGGCGCCTGCCGCGGAGGGCGCGCCGGGCGCTGGAACGCCGCAACAGGCGGCCGGGGAGCCGCCGAAGCCGCCGGTCGAAGCCGAGCCGACCAAGCCGACACCGATCGCGCTCGTTTCACCGCTCAGCCTGCACGCAGTCGTCGCCAAGGGCGATTTCGAGAATGCGCGCAAGCTGATCGAGCAGGGTGCCGACCTCGAAGCGAAGGATCCGGGCACCGGCGCTTCGGTGCTGCACTACGCGGTGATGCGCGGCAATCCCGAGATCCTGCAATTGCTGCTCGGCCGTGGCGTCGACGTCAACAGTCGCACCCGGAACGGCACCACCCCGCTGCATACCGCAGTGCTGTACAACCGCTACGAGGTCGCCGAGATGCTGCTCAACAAGGGCGCGGACGTCGGGGCGAAGAGCACGAGCGGGGCAACGCCGCTGGCGATCGCAACGGCAGCGAAGAACCGCACCATCGCCGACCTGCTTCGCGCGCGCGGCGCGAAGTAGCGCTGCGCCGCGCCTAGTCCTTCACGACGCGCCGGCCGTCGGCCGAGACGAAGAAGCGCTTCCACAGCTCGCCGCCCGCCCGCACCTCGACCGGCCAGTAGCAACTGCCGCGAATCCTGCGCGGCGAATCCAGCAGCAGCACGAACTGCGCGATCGTGCCCTCGGGCAGCGTCTTTTGCCACGCTTCGGTTTCCGCCAGATGTTTCACACGCGTAACCGCGCTGCGCAGCGGCGCGCTGCCGTCATCCGGCACCTCGCACGCCATCGCCGGTGCAGCGAGCGCGAGAATCAGTGAGAATCCTGCGGTCCTGATTTTCTGCGAAAGAGACATGAACGCGATTGTATCGCCGCGGCTCGGGGTCCTTGCGCTGCTCGTCATCGCCACGACGTTCGGCTCGAACCATGTCGCAGCGCGAGTCGCGTTCGACCACGGCGCAAGCGTGACCGCGGCCGTCGCGATCCGCTCGGGATTTACTGCGCTGTTCCTGCTCGGGCTGATGCGGTTCTCGGGCGTCTCCTTGGCGCTGCCGCGCTCGACGCTCCATCGCGCCCTTGCGATCGGGCTTCTGATTGCGCTGCAGAGCTTCTGCCTCTACTCGTCCGTGGCGCGGATCCCGGTCGCGCTCGCGCTGCTCGCGTTCAACACGTTCCCGATCCTGCTCGCGTTTTTCTCGTGGATGTCCGGCGGTGAACCGCCCCGGCGCGCGGCGCTGCTCGCAATGCCCATTGCGGTCGTGGGCCTGGCGCTCGCGCTCGACGTGTTCGGCAAGCCGGTGAATCCCGCGGGCATCGCGTGGGCGCTCGGCGCCGCGGTGTCGTTCGCGCTTGCGCTGCTGCTCACCACGCGCTGGCTCAGGGACGTCGACGGCCGGCTGCGCACGTTCCTCACGATGAGCGTGACTGCGGTCGTGGTGCTCGTCGCCGGGCTGGCGGGCGACGCCTTCGCGTTTCCGCAGGTGACGGCCGGCTGGGTCGGTCTCGCGCTGCTGACCGTCCTCTACGGCGCAGCGATCACGTCGCTCTTCATCGTGCTGCCGCACCTCGGCCCCGCGAACTACGCGGTGGTGCTCAACTTCGAGCCGATTGCGGTGCTGTTCCTCGCCTGGGCCATCCTCGGGCAGGCGGTGGCGCCGCTGCAGATCGCAGGCGCGTTCATCGTCATCGGCGCGATCACGCTGCCGGCGCTGCGCCGCTGAAACGCTATGGAGGGTAGAGCAGCTGGTAGGCCGCCTTCGCTCCGGGCGGCACGTAGTCGATCGGCACCAGCGAGCACCCCTCCGGCAGCTTCGCCGCGTCGCGCACCGCGCCGGTGACGAGGATTTCTCCCGCCTTGGCGGTGTCCTCGCCGAGCTTGCTTGCGGCGTTGACTTCGGCGCCGAACACGTCGTCCTCGGCGATCCGCAGCATGTCGCCATACCCGATGCCGAGGCACAGCAGCACCTGGTCCTCGGGCGCGCGCGAAACGTTGTACTGCTGCGACACGCGCTGCATCTCGATCGCGCACGCGATCGCCTCGTCGACGTTGCGGAAGATCACCATCATGCTGTCGCCCTCGACCTTGAGCAGGAATCCGCTGCGACGGTCGATCACGGGGGCGTGCAGCTGGAACGACTCGTGGATCGTCTGCAGGAAATGAATGATCCCGAATTCCGCCACGCGACGCGAAAAGCCCGACAGGTCCGTGTACATGATGGCCCAGCGCTCGCCGAACAGATCCCAGATGCGCCGGTCGATCACCGCCTGGTCGGCGCCCGGCAGCAGGCGCTCTGCGATCAACCGTTCGAGCCGCCCTTCCGATTTCAGGGTGCGCGTGCGGTACCGGATCGGCGGCGCGGTCGGCTTCATTGCAGTTTTACGTACTCGTACTCGATCGGCAGGTTGTTGATGCCCCGG